>JAEURI010000202.1 GCA_016789225.1 Anaerolineales bacterium | reverse complement strand
AATCCAGCAACGCTACCGGAGTAGACGGAAACCAATTGGATAATTCTGCACTTAGTTCTGGTGCAGCCTATGTTTTTACTCGCAACGGAACCACGTGGAGTCAGCAAGCCTACCTCAAAGCTTCCAATAGCGAGACAAATGACAATTTTGGAAAGACAGTTGCCATCTCTGGAGATACGGTTGTGGTGGGAGCCCATCGAGAAGACAGTAGCGCCAGTGGCGTAAATGGCATTGAGACTGATAACTCCTCATCTGGCTCTGGAGCGGCTTACATCTTCATCCGTAGCGGTAGTAGCTGGAGTCAACAGGCTTACCTTAAAGCATCCAATACTGGGACAGATGACCGCTTTGGAACTTCCATTGCTGCCTCAGGCGATACAGTCGTGGTTGGGGCATGGAGTGAAGATAGCAACGCTGCCGGAGTGAATGGAAACCAGACGGATAACACTGCGTCTAATTCCGGAGCAGTTTATGTCTTCACCCGTAGCGGCAGTGATTGGAGTCAGCAAGCCTACCTCAAAGCCTCTAATAGCGAGGCAGGTGACAATTTTGGTGAGACAGTTGCTATCTCTGGAGATACGGTTGTGGTAGGTGCCTATAAAGAAGACAGCAACGCCACTGGAGTGAATGGAAATGAAGGGAATAATTCTTTCGATGCTGGAGCTGCATACGTTTTCGCAATTTCATCTACTGCATCACATACTGTAACTTTCAAAGCCAACGGCGGTTCTGGCTCGATGATTAGTCAGGTTGCCAGTTCTCCCACCGCATTAAACGCTAATACATTTACGCGTACAGGATATTCCTTCTCTGGTTGGAATACTGCTGCTAATGGATCGGGTACCTCCTATGCAAATGGTGCAATCTATAATTTCACTGCTGATATTACCCTTTACGCTCAGTGGACTGCTTTACCTAATACTTTTTTTGATGTGCCTCTGGATTATTGGGCGTGGCAGTATATCGAAAGCCTTTTCGATTCCGGTATCACAGGCGGATGCGGGAATGGAAATTACTGTCCTACCAGCCCGGTCACCCGTGCGCAGATGGCGGTCTTCCTACTCAAGGGGATTCATGGTCCGTCCTATGCTCCGCCTGCGGTGAATGGCAGCACTGGTTTCAGCGATGTCGCCACTGACTATTGGGCGGCGGCATGGATCAAACAACTGGCCGCCGAAGGCATCACCGGTGGATGCGGGAATGGAAATTACTGCCCGGAGAATACGGTCACTCGTGACCAGATGGCGGTCTTCCTGCTCAAGGCCAAGTATGGCTCGTCTTATGCTCCACCTGCTGTAAATGGCAGCACCGGTTTCACCGATGTCCCTGCCGATTACTGGGCCGCAGCGTGGATCAAGCAACTGGCGGCAGAAGCCATTACTGGCGGATGTGGAGGCGGTTTGTATTGTCCGTCCAACCCGGTGACGCGCGACCAGATGGCGGTCTTCCTGCAAAAGACATTTAATCTTCCACTGCCGTAACTAAGTTTGTTCAAGTATGAAGCAAACACCCCTGCGAATTTTTACTTCGCAGGGGTGTTTATTTTGTTTGATGAGCTTGCAGCTATTTCTCTTCGACCGCATTCTTTGCGATAATTTCCCGATACCACTTCGCGCTGGATTTGATGATGCGCTTCTGGGTCTCGTAATCCACATACACCAGGCCGAAGCGTTTGGAGTAGCCGAAGCCCCATTCGAAGTTATCCATCAGCGACCAGGCAAAGTAGCCCTTCACTGGGATGCCCGCTTCGATGGCGCGATGGACTTGCTTTAGGTGGCGCTCGATGTAGGATAGGCGCGCGGGGTCGTCCACTTCGCCGTCAGCGTTGACCGTGTCCACGAAGGCTGCGCCGTTTTCGGTGATGTGAATGACCGGGAAATCGTAATCAAAATACAGGCGGCCTAGGGTCTTGTACAATCCCTCGGGATACACTTCCCAATCCATCTCGGTGATTTCATCGCCGCGGATAATCGTGGGCGCTGCATTTTCAGCTTCACTTATTTTGTCCGAGCGCACGATGTTGCGCGTGTAATAGTTCACGCCGATGAAGTCCAATGGAACCGAGATGGCCTTCATGTCGCCAGGCTGGATGGGGAACATCAAATCGCCGAACGATTCGACCATATCCGCCGGGTAGCCGCGCCCGGTCAGTGGGTCGAGGAACCAGCGGTTGAGGTAGCCGTCGTCCCAGGTTGCCGCATCCCGGTCCGCGATGCTGGGGGAGGCGGGGTATTTCGGAGTCAAATTCAGGGTGATGCCCACGTTCGCATCGCGGCTGTTGGCTCGGATGACGGGCACCGCCTTCCCGTGAGAAAGCAGCAAATGGTGAGAAGCAGCCAACGCCTCGCCCCGATGCGTATGGCCGGGGGCGTGACGTCCCTGCTCGTATCCCACAAAGGCGCTGACCCACGGTTCATTGAAGGTGATCCAATTCTTCACGCGGTCGCCCAGGGCGCGGGTGACAATATCTGCATATTCAACAAAAGGTTCCACAATATCGCGCGAGGGCCAGCCGCCCTTGTCCTGTAATTTCTGCGGCAGGTCCCAGTGATATAGGGTGATATAGGGTTCGATATCAAGTTTCAAAAGACAGTCGACCAGCTTGTTATAAAAATCGAGCCCCGCTTCGCTGACCATTCCACTGCCATTCGGCAATACACGCGGCCAGGCCACCGAAAAGCGATAGGCCTTCAACCCCAATTTTTTTATCATCTCCAGGTCATCTTCCCAGCGGTGATAATGGTCGCAGGCCACATCGCCTGTGTCGCCATCCTGCACCTTGCCAGGCGTATGGCTGAAGCGGTCCCAAATGCTTTCGCCCGTGCCGTCCTCATTCCATCCGCCCTCGATCTGATACGACGCGGTTGCGGCTCCCCAAATAAAGTCTTTCGGAAATTCGTATTTCTTTTTATCCATTCATCTTCTCCAAAATCAGGCTACCCAAAAATTGAAACTAAAAAGCATGACTTCCATGCCCAATAGCAAAATACTTGCCAGCGTCCAAATCTTATCGAACACCGGGTTTCTACCCCAGCGGGCCAGCACCCAAAACATGGCCGGGGCGGCGAGCACATAGCGGATCATCCCTTGCGGCACGCCGCTGGTCATCGAAAAGAAGATCATCGCCAGCCCGAAGGCAGAGACCTCCGGCCTTTCCCTGAAAAGCAGCAAGCAGGCCGTCATCGCCAGTGCCACTGCCGCAAACTCCAGCGTGTAATAAAACGCCGCCTGTGAATTATTTTCCCAAAGCGCGCCCCAGCCCTGCTTCCATGCATACAAGCTCGACTCGACCGCCAGCAATTTGCGGCTAAAGTACAAACTCTCTACCCGATGAAATTTTTCAGCCAGTGGGGAGAGCGACCAGACTCCATAAGAGATGGCGGGGGAGAGGGCTGCCACCCCACGCATCACAGCGGACCTCGGGCCTGCCAGCCAGGACCGATCCATGAGCCACACCACAGCCATCGGCAAAAGCAGGATCGCTCCGCCCGGCCGCGCCCACACAGCCAACGCCGCCAGCAAAGCCGACCAGCCCCATTTGCGCGCCAATAAAAATGCCAGCGCGCCGAAGGTCAGGCCGAGAAAGAGTCCTTCTGTATAAACCTGCGCCAGAAAGAATCCGCTTGGAAAGATAAGCAGATAGAACGCGGCGCGAACGCCGCCCTCTTCTCCCAACGATTCGCGCGACATGAAATACAGGGATACCATCGCTCCCAAGGCGCCCAACAACGAGACGATCACCGCTGCAAGTGTTGCGCGCGCGATCACGGTCAATGGAAGCAGTCGCAGCGGCAAGGCAAACAGCCAGGTCAACCACGAATAGAGCGGAAAGAAAGCATAGTTCAGGGCGGCACACTCCGAATTCGCTTGAGGTTCACAAAAACGCCCGGTAAAGCTGCCCCAGGAAAAATTTGCAGGAATACCTCTCACATTCGGGTCATTGTATCCGGAGATGGCGATCGAAAGATAAAACTCCGAGTCCCAGGCCACATGTTCATTCATGAACGGGTCGAGCAGGGTTGGCTTGTCGTCCTGGCTATGAGGTATTGTTTCCGCAGCGGTCCAGTTTAATGCGCGGTCGGGCGGCTGCAATTCAAGGCGTGCGCCGATCCAATGTTGAAAGGCAAGGATGACAACCGACCATCCCAACCAGATCAAAACGAGATGGCGAATCGATGCATTGCTTTTCATGACTAACTCAATGTCACGCGTACACGAACTTCCTTTGTTCCATCCACAGGCAGCGGGATGACGTTTCCATCAATGCGATTCCCGTCCACCTCAAGCTGGACTTGGTTGCCCTGTCCTTTTCTTTCCACTTGAAGCACGTATCGGACTCCCCGATAGCTGCGAGCCATCTCAAACCCCATCCACGCCGACGGCACCACCGGTGCAACCTGCAAACCATCATACGTGGGGCGGACTCCCAGAATCCACTGCGTGATGGCGACATAATTCCACGCTGCCGTACCCGTGAGCCAGGAGTTCTTTGCCTCGCCATGTGTGGCCGCATCCTTGCCCGCGATCATCTGGGCATAGACATACGGTTCACAGCGATGCAGATCACCGATCTCCTCCCTTGCCGAGGGATTGATGCGCAAGTAATAGTCATACGCCTTATCCCCGCGCCCGATCTTCGTTTCTGCGATCATCACCCACGGATTGGTATGGCAAAAGATACCCGCATTTTCTTTATACCCAGGCGGATACGATGATATCTCGCCGAGGTGTAGATAATATTTACTGAAAGCAGGCTGTTGTAAAACGATACCGTGCGGTGTAGCGAGATGCTCTCCCACTGAGTTCATCGCTTTCTCCGCGCGGCCATCTTCCACGCCCAGATCTGCCATCACACAAATCCCCTGCGGTTCGATGAATATCTTTCCTTCATCATTTTCCTTCGACCCCAATACGTGGCCAAAATCATCATACGCGCGGCGGAACCATTCGCCATCCCAGCCCGCGGCCCAGATGGTGGATTCCATTTTCTTTGCATGACCTTCGTAATCTTCGGAGGAAAGATGAAAGAAGAAAGAAGCCCCTCTTTCTTCTTTTATCTTTCTTGTCAATTCCGCCATTTCTTTCGCCGCCAGTACGAATAGACCGGCAATGAAAACACTCTCCGCCACTTTGCCATCTTTATTTGTGGTCGTCTGGAAGGATTGACCCGGCGTGTCGGAGAAACAATTCAGATTCAGGCAATCGTTCCAATCGGCGCGGCCAATGAGGGGCAGTTCGTTCGGGCCGAGTCTATCGAGCGTGTATTGAATGGAACGCTGTAAATGTCCATAAAGCGCTTCTTCGGAACCAGGTTTATTATCGTAGGGGACTTGTTCATCGAGAATGCTGAAGTCGCCTGTCTCTTTGACGTAAGCCGTCACCGCCAGCACCAGCCACAGCGGATCATCGTTGAAACCTGAGCCAACATCGTTGTTGCCGCGTTTGGTCAGCGGTTGATATTGATGATATGCGCCGCCCGTTTCAAGCTGGGTAGCGGCCAGGTCCAAAATGCGCTCACGCGCCCGTTCTGGGATGAGATGCACGAAACCGAGCAAATCCTGATTCGAGTCGCGGAATCCCATTCCACGACCGATGCCGCTCTCGAAGTACGAAGCCGAGCGGCTCATGTTGAATGTGATCATGGTCTGGTACGCATTCCAGATATTGACCATGCGATTCGTATGCACATCCGGCGTAGTGACTTGGAATTTCTCCAACAAGCCTTCCCAATGGACTCGCAACGCTTGAAACGCCTTTTCAACTTCATCCGCTTTCAAGTATTTGGAAATGACGGGCAGCACGGTGCGCTTGTTGATGATCTGTGATTCAGGCGGATCGAACTTAGCATCTTTCGGATTTTCATGATATCCAAGGATGAAAATGATCTTCTTCTGTTCCCCTGCCTTCAACTGAACTTTGACATGGTGTGAGCCAATCGGCTGCCAGCCATGTGTGATCGAATCCTTTGATTGACCTGCTTCTACAACCTTCGGCGAATCCCATCCGCGGTAGGCGCCGAGGAATTCTTCACGCTGTGTGTCAAAACCCGCCAGTTTTTCAGAGCAGGCAAAATAAGCAAAGTGATCGCGGCGTTCGCGATATTCGGTTTTATGGTAGATGACCCCGTCCACAACTTCCACTTGACCGATGGAATAATTGCGCTGGAAGTTGGTGGCGTCATCCATCGCGTCCCAGAGATTGAACTCAATCGCGGAGAAGATGGATAAATCCGCCGCTTCACTTCGTTGGTTGGTGAGGGTCAATTCCCAAATTTCGAGATTCTCGCCCATCGGCACAAAGTAACGCGTCTGCGATTCGATCCCATTTAATTTTGAGCGGATGCTGGTGTAGCCCATGCCGTGACGGCACTCGTAGAAATCCAACGGCGTACGAGTCGGCATCCAGCTTGGCGACCATGCCCGAGCGGAGTCTGAGGCGTTGTTATCGCGCAGATAAATGTACCGCCCGCCCGAATCCAATGGAGCATTGTTGTAACGATAGCGAGTCAAACGTCGCAAACGTGCATCCTTATAAAAGGAATATCCACCCGCCGTGTTGGAGATCAGTCCGAAATAGGATTCACTACCGAGATAATTGATCCACGGCAATGGGGTTTCAGGGGTTTCAATTACGTACTCACGATTTGAATCGTCAAAATGACCGTAACGCATAATACCTCGATTTATTTGTCATTGCTTTAGGCTACCGCCCATGCGATGACGGGATTAAGTTGTGCTCAACTTCGCAAAACTTGATTTTAATGTAGGATACAACTCTTGATAAAGTGGATACATCTTTCGATAGGTTTTCATTTGCTCATCGTCAGGCAGGGTCTGCCCAGTGATGCGGACAGTTTCTTTGCAAGCCGTGGGAACATTTGCCCACGCGCCCGCGCCAACGCCTGCCAGCAGCGCCGCACCAAATGCCGCGCCTTCCGATGTATTGACCGTAACCAATTCCGCTTCCAAAACCGAAGCAAGAATTTGACGCCACAACGCGCCCTTCGTCCCGCCGCCAGATGCGCGGACTTGCGTAATGCTTCCAAGGCCCGCATTTTGGATCAACGTGAAGCTATCCTTCAAACCAAAAGCAACACCTTCAAGCACGGCACGAGTCATGTGCGCGCGGCCATGGCGAAGAGTCAAACCAATGAAAGAACCCCGCGCAAGCGGGTCAGGATACGGCGTGCGCTCGCCGCTCAGATACGGAAGGAATAACAGCCCTTCGCAGCCCGCAGGTGCAGCTTCAGCTTCCTTCACCAGATCATCAAAACTCATGTCAGGCGCGAGCGTATCACGATACCATTGCAAACTTCCCGCAGCCGAAAGCATCACTCCCATGAAGTGCCACATGCCAGGCACCGCATGGCAGAACGCGTGCAGCCTGCCTTCGGGTTCGATTAACGCCGATGGAGTTGTTGCAAAGATCACACCGCTTGTACCCACCGTTAATCCAACAATGCCCGCTTCCACCGCGCCCACCCCTACCGCTTGCGCCGCCTGATCACCGCCACCCGCCGCAACGGGCGTACCAACTTTCAGCCCCGTGAGAGCAGCGGCTTCTTCTGTCACATGCCCAGTGAATTCAGTTCCCTCAAATGTGCGCGGCATCCAGGCTTTATCGATCTTCAGCGCATCCAAAACTTCGGCAGACCAATCGCGCGATTTCAGATCAAACAAAACCGTGCCTGCGCCATCGGCTTTGTCCATCGCATACTCAC
Organism: Anaerolineales bacterium; assembly: GCA_016789225.1. GTDB lineage: Bacteria > Chloroflexota > Anaerolineae > Anaerolineales > Villigracilaceae > Villigracilis. Next base: position 8,449 of record JAEURI010000202.1, on the reverse strand, counting down.
CCGTCAACTTCAAGCGGATGTAATCCTTCGGCAGCAGCACATGCTTCGCTTTTGCATACACATCAGGCTCGTTCTCCTGCACCCATAAAATCTTCGGCGCAGTGAATCCCGTCAACGCGACATTGCCCGTGATGCGGATAAATTTCTCTTTGCCAATTCTTCGATGGATCTCATCACATTGACTCTGCGTGCGCTGGTCATTCCAGAGGATGGCAGGACGCAAAACATTACCTGCTTCATCGAGCAGGACAAGCCCATGCATCTGCCCCGTCAACCCGACGGCGACGACTCTTTCTCCGCTCACACCTGCTTTTTCCAAAACAGACTTGATACTCGCTGCCACCGCATCCCACCACTCCAACGGATTCTGCTCCGACCAAAGCGGCTTCGGCGTCTGAAGCGTATGCGCTGAAGTCGCCACCGCAGCCACCTCACCCTTCGAGTCGATCAACAATGCCTTGCTGGATGTTGTGGATGTATCGATCCCGAGAAAATAATCCATAGTCACTACTCCAATCCTAGTTTGTCTATGAGAGACTGGACATCAGATTCGTTCTTTGGACATTCAATATCCTTGTACAGATTCCATGTTTCAACATGCGTTATGGTTTCATCTGGAGCAATGGAACTGATGGGTGCAAGCGTTTCCAATTCAAGAAATTTGTCATTGCAATAGCACTCACTGGAACTATTGAAATCGTAATACTGCGCCTCTGCATCATGGCTTGCCTGCTTGACAAAAAGTGTCCCGTTTAACCAATACGCCAGCCACCCGCGCGGGTTGGGAAACCCAACCTTGAACGGTGATTGCATGTTCGCTTCCACCAAAATGTAATTCCTTCCCCAGGATACATTTGGAGTTGCCATATTGGTATAACTCCACAACGCCAGAGAACGGTTTGGAAGAACGCCTGCATCATATTGCGCCTGTGGCAGGATCGCCATACCGCCTGTTTTTAATTGGGTAATTGCCCACGGAGCGCAAGTGACGTGCTCACGCCCATGGTTTGTGATCTTGTGTGTAATCACGACCTGCGTCTCGCCTGTCAAAAGAATGTCCAGGGATTTTTCCAACCCTATTTGGGTTTGAATTGGCTGTCTGATCCTGAGTCCGTTATCCAATGGAGATATATCTACAGGCTCATCATCCGGGATATATGTTATGTGGATATCTTCCGGGGCAACCCATAAGCGATGCCCGCCATAAAAATGGAAAAGTCCGCCATTTGGGAGGCTGGTCGCAAAATCTGGCAATTCAGCAAAAATATTTTCGCTGTCGGAAAATCCAAACCCAAGCACGCGCGGGCCGATGGATTTTGTGACAAATAATTTTATGATCCCGTTTTCCAGCGGGACACATTCATGCCCGAGAAATATCTCGGTGTTCAAAGCCTTATCTATGGGCGACGGACTCATGGCGAGTAACTCTCTTTCAATTATCGGTTCTTCTTGAAATACACATCCGCCAGCACTGCCAGCACAAGCACGATGGCTTTCACGACATACTGCCATGCAGGGGCCACATTCATCATCTGCAGCCCTGTGGATAGACTGGCGATGATGAGCGCGCCGATCATCGCGCCAGGAACGGTGCCAATGCCCCCCAGTGTGGAAGTCCCGCCCAGAATACAACTAGCGATGGCGTCCAGCTCATAACCGGTGCCCGCAGCGATGGTGCCATAACCGACATAGGAAGCCAGTACAACTCCTGCCATGCCGGAGAGAAAGCCCATCAGAACAAAGATCCTGAAGATCATACTGCGGATGTTGATACCGGAGAGACGCGCCGCTTCGCGATTCCCGCCGATGGCATAGGCATATCTTCCAAAACGGGTATTGTTGGAAATGTGTACCATGATCGCTACCGTGATCGCCAGCAAAAGAACCGGGTTCTGAATGCCCCGATAGTTGTTGACGTTATAAACATAGACCAGGATGATAAGCGATGCAAAGCCCGTGATCAACAGGTCGATGTAGATATTGCGTAATTCAAAACCATGTTTCTGTTTATTCTGCCTGCTTCGGAACATGCTCCAAAACAGGAACCCAATTGCAAAGACGGCAAAGATCCAACCCCAAAGGGCTGGCACATATCCTTGTGCAATCCCTTCGAACCAGGGCTGGTTGGCGGGAATGGTTTTCCCTTCTGTCACAAGCAGAATCAGTCCGTTGAACAACCATAAACCCGCCAGTGTGACGATAAAGGATGGAACATTTAGATAGGCGATGATGTAGCCCTGTAAGGCTCCAAAGAGCGCCCCCACCGCCAACCCAACCGTCACGGAAAGCACAGCCGCAAGAAGTGGTTGATTTGGTAAATAGTCGTACCAGGTATTGGCCTGTAGATATGCCACCACCACTGAGACAAAGCCTGCCATCTTCCCAACGGAAAGGTCGATGTTTCCGGTGACGATCACCAACACCATGCCTGCGGCCAAAAAGGCGGTCACTGACATCTGGCGGAACAGATTGGAAACGTTCTGAGATGCCAGGTACGTACCATCGGTGGTGAAGAAGAAGATCAGCCAGATGCCAACCAACGCCAGCAGGATCGTATAGGTCTGGGCGTTACGGCGCGCGATCTGGAATACTTCAGCCGCGAAGCTCATTTTTGATTTTTCTGTCTGGGTAGATTCCATTGTTACCTCGTTCAACTAGTTCTTTGTTTCAGGATGAAATGCCTGTTGCTAACGACATAATGCGCTCTTCGCTTGCTTCCTGCACAGGTAAGACCCCGGCAGAACGCCCACGGCACATCACCATGATACGGTCACTCATCCCGAGCACTTCCTGCAACTCGCTGGAGATCATGATAATGGCGACCCCTTTCTCGGCCAGATCATTCATTAATTTATATATCTCATACTTCGCGCCCACATCGATACCCCGCGTCGGGTCGTCCATGATCAGAACGACGGGATTCGACAACAACCACTTTGAGATGACCACCTTTTGCTGGTTGCCGCCAGACAGAGTCTCGACGAGCGCCTCAAAACTGGATGTCTTTATCGTCAGGCTTTTTGCCTGTTTCAGGCTGGCTTTCAACTCTGCATCTGCATCAATCCGCAGAAAACCGGAAAATTGATTAAGATGCGCCAGTGAGATATTCTTCAAAATAGATTGGATCAATACCAAACCAAACCCTTTTCTGTCTTCAGGGACCAGGCTTAACCCTGCATCAATCGCCTCGCGCGCACTCTGGGGCTTGATCTCTTTCCCCTCCAGCATTATTTTTCCATTGACGATTTTTCCGTACTCCCCAAAGAGCGTCATCACCAGTTCCGTCCTGCCGGAGCCCATCAACCCCGCAATGCCAAGAATTTCACCGCGCCTCACATTAAAGTTGACACCGTTCAACACTTTGTGACTGGCATCGTTCGGATCCAATGCCAGTAGATCGTTTACCTCAAAAACAACCTCACCTGGTTTACGCTTTCCCTTCGGGAAGCGTTCCTTCATCTCCCGCCCAACCATATGCCGTACCAGTTTTTCGACGGAAAGATTTTCCGTCGGTTCCGTCACTACCACTTTGCCGTCACGCATCACAGTAATGCGATCCGTAATGCGGAAAAATTCCTCAAGCTTGTGTGTAATATAAAGACAGGTGATGCCATGCGCCTTGAGCGTTTTCAGGATATCCATAAGTTTTTCAACTTCTGCCTCGCTCAACGCGCTGGTGGGTTCATCCAGGATCAAGACCTTGGCATCCTCAGATAATGCCTTGGCGATCTCCACCATTTGCATTTTCCCTACTCCCAGATTTTTGATAATTTCCTGAGGAGAAACATTCAATCCATAATTTGAGAGGATCTGTTTTGTATCCGCGTATAACTTGTTCCAGTTGATCGTCTGCCCTTCAACTGGCTCACGTCCCAAAAAAACATTTTCACCGACTGACATGGTCGGAACCAATGTCAGTTCCTGATAAACAATGGCAATCCCTTTTTCACTCGCTTCACGAATGGAACTTTCACCGAGTTTCAGCTCCTCACCATCAAAGATGATCTTTCCTTCATAGGTGCCATGAGGATAAACGCCCGAAAGTATTTTCATCAATGTGGACTTTCCTGCTCCATTTTCCCCGCAAATACCGTGAATTTCACCGCGGCGAACCTCAAAGGAAACATCCTTTAACGCCAGCACACCGGGAAATTGCTTGGTCACATCCTTGAATTCGAGAATGAAATTACTGTCCACTTTGAACTCCTGCAATCAAAGATTTTCTTTGAGGATACTCCACTTTGGAAAATTTGCCGGTTCCCAACCCTGAGAACCGGCAAATTAAAATCAAATCGTACTACGGCTTTGCGGGACGATCAGCTTCAGGAATATCACGATATACATCGTCATAAGGCTGGAAGCCGCTCTTGACGACCAGGTCGTAGATGTTGTCCTTGTTGACCTGCTGCACTTCGAGGAAGACGCAGGGCACTTCACCGGTCTTGCTCGGGTCAACGGTCAGTTCTGCCAGCGTAAAGTTCTGCATACCATCCACGGCCTCACCCTTGATCAACTTGTCCATGACTTCAACAGCCAGCGGCGACAAATTGCGGATGTCCTTCAGAATCGACACGGTCAATTCACCCTTGACAATGCTGTTGCTGCCGTCGGCAGTTGCATCCTGACCGGAGATCGGTACTGTTCCAGCCAGTCCCTGGGCCTTCATGGCTTGCAAGGCGCCCAATGCTGTTCCGTCATTCGAGGCGACCACGGCGTCGATGTCATTGCCTTGAGCCGCCAGAATGTTTTCCATCACCTTGACGGCGTTGGCCGCATCCCAGTTATCGATACCCTGCTGGGCAACGATCTCGATCTTGCCGCTATCAACATACGGCTGGAGGATTTCGGTCTGACCCTTGGTGAACAGGGTGGCATTGTTGTCGGTGGGGGAACCGGCAAGCTGGACGACACGGGCGGGACCATTCGCGGCAACATCCCAGTTATCGGCATCGATCGCTGCCATGACGCCGAGTGCCTGTTGACGTCCGACCTCAACATTATCAAAGGACAGGTAGGCTGCGATCTTTGAGGTCTTGATCAGACGGTCATACGCAATGATCTTCACGCCCGCATCTGCCGCTTTGTCAACAGATGTTACGATGGCATCGCCGTCTTCGGCAACAATGATCAAGCCCTGCACGCCCTGGCTTACCATGTTGTCGATCTGGTCATTTTGCAGTTTTACGTCGTGGTTGGCTTCTGCAGAAACGACCTCGTAGCCGAGCTCTTCGAGCAATCCACGCATGAGCACTTCTTCATTCTTCCAGCGTTCGGTCGCGAAATCTGAGAAAGAGAGGCCGATCTTAATCTTTCCGCTGCCAGCATTGCCGCATGCAGCAAGCATGATGGATGCGATGACCATCAGGGAAAAGACAGTCATTAAAATGCGATTGGATTTCATTATATTCTCCTTATTTTGCTTTGATTTGCTTTCAACACCATCTATCGATAACACGGGATTTCTATGTATCACTTGCCCGGCACCTCCTTATATCGGTATAGATTGATACAGCAATCTCTACAACCGGCCAAACAAGAGTTCACTTTCCTATCGCGTTTATTAAGGTTGTAACACCGACATGTATATGCTCAAGAACATCGATTACCGTCGACCGTCATATTGATGAACTATTACCGCACTCCCAGCAGAACTTCTACGGTCAACTGGTCGAGACGTTCATATTTCAAACCGCGTCCGGCAATGGCACTGCGGTCGAAACTCTGGGATTTGAGGGCTTTCGCTTTTTCTGCGGAGTATTTTCCAAAGTATTGATTCATCGAACCATCATCCGCATGGATCTCAGCAACGAGGGCTTGAATTTCCTTGTCCGTGTTCCATTGGGCGGCCTTTTCCTTCAAGATCAGGTAGGTGCGCATGCAGCCGCGGGCAAAATCCTTTACGCCTTCATAATCTTCGGTGCGATAGGCGTGCGCGTCGAAGTGACGAGGGTTATCGTACTTGTTGTCTTCGAGTAATTTCACCAGGAAGAATGCGCTCTTGATATTCACCGCCCCAAAGCGGAAGTCTTGATCGTAACGACCAAATGCCTGGTCGTTCAGGTCGATGTGGAAGAGTTTGCCTGCTTCCAATGCCTGGGCCACACCGTGGACGAAGTTGAGCCCGGCCATGTGTTCATGCGCCACCTCGGGGTTGACGCCCACCATTTCAGGATGGTCTAGGGTGCTGATGAACGCCAGCATATGACCCGTAGTGGAGTTGTAAATATCGCCACGTGGCTCATTGGGTTTGGCTTCAAGCGCGAATTTTAGATCGTATTTTTTATCGTTCACATATTCGCACAGGAAGTTCATCGCATCACGCGAACGTTTGATAGCCGTGATCGTGTCCTTGGTTGCGTCGCTTTCCGTGCCTTCCCGCCCGCCCCAGAAGACGTAGGTCTTTGCGCCAAATTCCACGCCGAGATCGATGGCGTTCATGGTCTTTTGCAGGGCATAGGCGCGCACCTTGGGGTCATTGCTGGTAAATGCACCGTCTTTGAATATTGGCTCGCTAAACAGATTGGTTGTTGCCATTGGGACGACAATCCCCGTATCCGCAAGAGCGCTACGAAAATCTTTTTTGATGGATTCCGCTTCAGCGGGTGTTGCGTCGATAGGGATTAGATCGTTATCATGGAAGTTGACGCCATATGCTCCCACTTCCCCTAACAGGCGCACCAGGTCTGCTGGTGATTTCGTCTCGCGTACCGGACTTCCGAACGGGTCCCGGCCAATATTGCCAACAGTCCATAAGCCGAATGTGAACTTGTTTTCAGGTTTGGGGGTGTAGTCTGACATGGGATACTCCTTGTTTAATTCTTTATTGAGACGTTTAGGTTGTTCATGGTGGCTTGCAAAGTTACTTCACTTCAAACGTTGCCTGGACAGGCTTGGGCGCGCCTAGTTCCTGTCCGCGTTGACTGGGGGAACAGCCACCGACTTCCAGGCGGAATTGACCGGGTTCGAGTGTCAATTTGCCTTCATCGTCGTAGAAGGACATCATTTCTGGTGTGACGGTGAATTTCAGAGTCTTGCTTTCGCCTGCCTTAAGCGCAACCCGCTCGAAGCCAACAAGATGATGAAGGGGAACAATGGCCGAGGCGTGGAGGTCGCTCAGGTAGTACTGAACAACTTCGGCTGAGTCGGAGGCGCCGCTATTGGTCAGGGTCAGGCTGAGGTCGAGGGAATCTCCGAGGGCAAGATTCGTTTTGTCGAGTTGTAATTCCGAATATTCGAATTGGCTGTAACTCAGTCCAAAGCCGAAGGGATAGAGTGGCTCTTCGGTCATGTAGCGATAGGTGCGACCCTTCATGCTGTAATCGTCGAAGGGCGGGAGTTGGTCAAGCGACTTGGGGAAGGTGAGTGGAAGTTTGCCCGTGGGTGAGACATCGCCGAAAAGAACATCTGCCACAGCGCGGCCACCCTCCATGCCCGGATACCAGACGAAGAGAATCGCATCCACCATCTCTTCGACTTCGCCGAGCGCGATGGGGCTGCCGCCTGTCAGCACCAGCACGATCTTGACGCCATGAATGGAAAGTTCCTTGATGTAATCAATTTGACTTTGCGGAAGCGAAATGTTTTCACGGTCGCCGTTTTGTGCGGAGAGTAACGACTCGCCCTCTTCCCCCTCGAGGAATGAATTGAAGCCCGCGCATACGATTGCGAAGTCGGCGGTTTGAGCCATCATGGGTGCCCAGGTGTGCGTGATCTCACGCGGGTGTTTCAACATCGCGCCCGACGTATATTCCATGCCCATGCCTTCAGGGATGCGCCCCGTGATGCCTTCAAGCAAGGTGATCATCTTTTCGTTGAAGCCGTAATAATTGCCGAGCAGAACTTCCATGCTGGCGGCGGTGGGGCCTGTGACGTAAATCTTTTTCGTGGTGGGTTTTATCGGCAGGATATTGTCTTTGTTTTTCAACAGCACAACGGATTCGGTTGCAGCGCGATACGCAAGTTGACGATGCGCGTCGCAGGCGACCACGTCGGTGGAGATGGATGCGAAGGGCACTTCTTCATCGGGGTCGAACATGCCGAGTTTGAAGCGTGTACCAAGCGTCCGTTCAAGTGCGCGATCCACATCGGCTTCGGTGATGAGACCGCGCTGGATGGCTTCGGGGATTTCATTGAAGACGTGGTCACAGCCAAGGTCACATCCGCGCTGCAGGGCCAGAGCTGCCGATTCCGCCGCATCTTTCGTGACGTTGTGATTAAGATGAAAATCTGAGAGCGCCATGCAGTCTGAGACGAAGTGCCCCTGAAAATCCCATTCGCCGCGCAAAATATCCTCGATCAAAAGTTTGCTGGCGCAACAAGGTTCATCAAGCGTGCGGTTGTATGCGCCCATCACCGATTCAACCTTTGCCTCGGTTACCAGTTTTTTAAAGGCGGGCAGGTAGGTGTCGTACAGTTCGCGTTTTGTCACAATGGCATTGAAGATATGACG
>JAEURI010000079.1 GCA_016789225.1 Anaerolineales bacterium | reverse complement strand
ATCGGCGCGATCCACTCGGTGGTATTCGGCGGCTTCTCGGTCGACTCGCTGCAAGGGCGCATCGAAGACAGCAAATCGAAACTCGTCATCACCTGCGACGGCTCGTACCAGAACGGCAAGGTGGTGGAACTCAAGTCCATTGTGGACGAATCGCTTAAGCGCTGCCCAAGTGTGGAAAATGTCATCGTGGTGCGCCGCGTCCATAACAATGTCTATATGGAAGCCGGACGCGATCACTGGTATCACGACCTGTGCGCCCTGCCCATTGCCAACGGCAAATGCCCCACCGAAGAAATGGATGCGGAAGACCACCTCTTCATCATTTATACATCCGGCTCCACTGGCAAGCCCAAGGCCATTCTGCACACACACGGCGGCTACATGGTAGGCACCTACTCCACTTTGAAATATGTCTTCGATGTGAAAGACGAAGACCGCTGGTGGTGTACCGCCGACCCCGGCTGGATCACCGGCCACTCCTATCTCGTCTATGGCCCCATGATCACCGGCTCGACCTCCTTTATGTTCGAAGGCGGCCCAACCTTTCCCTATCCGAACCGCTGGTGGCAATGCATCGAACGCTATGGGATCACCATCTTCTACACCGCCCCCACCGCCATTCGTGGATTGATGCGTTTCGGCGAATCCTGGCCGCAGAAGCACGATCTTTCTTCCCTGAGGCTGCTCGGCTCCGTTGGGGAACCGATCAACCCGGAAGCGTGGAAGTGGTTCCATCGCGTCATTGGCAAAGAGAAATGTCCCATCATCGATACCTGGTGGCAGACGGAAACCGGCGCGTTCCAGATCACGCCGACGCCTGTTGTGCCTCTCAAACCCGGTTCCGGCACCCGGCCATTCTTCGGTCAAAAAGCTGAGATCGTGGACGAACATGGCAACCCCGTGGCAGATGACACCGAAGGCTACCTGACCCTGCTTCGGCCCTGGCCTTCCATGCTGCGCACCATTTATGGTGACGATGAACGATATGTGAGTCAATACTGGAGCAAGTATCCCGGACGCTATACCACCGGCGACTCGGCCAAACGTGACCATGATGGCTACTACTGGATCATCGGCCGTGTGGACGATGTCATCAAGGTATCCGGTCACCGCCTCGGCACGGCAGAAGTGGAATCCGCGCTGGTCAGTCACCCAGCGGTGGCAGAGGCGGCTGCGATCGGCCTTCCGCACGATGTGAAAGGTCAGGCGATTTACACCTTCGTGCTTCTGCGCTCAGGGTTTGCCCCTTCGGCGGAGCTTTCTGAGGAGTTACGCCAGCATGTTGCGACGCATATGGGTCCCATTGCCAGACCGGAAGAAGTGAAATTCCTGGATAAACTTCCCAAAACCCGCTCCGGCAAGATCATGCGGCGTGTGTTGAAAGCCCGCGCGCAGGGCCTGCCCGAGGGAGATATCAGCACCCTGGAAGAGTAACAGGTTCCGGCGGAGTCTGAAGCGAATTTTCAACATCCGAGGTGATACAGCCTCGGATGTTTCATTGAAAAATTATTATTACAGCGCAAGGTTGCTCCCTTCGTCGTCCTCCGGCGCAGGGGTTTTCCAGAACACGCCGCTGAGGACGGCGGTTTTGAGCTGATCTCATATGTTGCATTGAAATTATAATTAAACTGCAAACTTTGAATACAGCTTTCCAGCATATAATCCCGCTCACGTTTCACCCAATTCATTATCAGGAGAAGGTTCCATGAAAAAGTTTTTAGGCAATGAGATATTCTTAGGGGCGATGATTGCCATCCTCTCTGTGCTGACGGCCTATGTCAGTTATTCAGGCGCAATGGCAGACTCGGAGCAGAACAAGTATGAAATCCTCGGAATGCAGCAGTTGAACGACGGCAACGCCGAATATCTGCGCGCCAATCAGGATATTACCCAGGATTACAACTACTTCGACAATTGGTATTTGAACGTCGATGAGCGCCCTGAAATTGGAGAGTATTACCAGGAAAATTTCTCCGAAGCGCTGACCGCCGCCTTCGACCGTGACCAGGGTGTGTGGGACGACCAGTATTACGAAGAGATGTATCTGGACGCCACCTCCCTTTGGGACGAATCCGATACGAACTTTGAGCTCGCCTCTCAATACGATGAGCGCGGCGATCAGCTTCAGCTTGTGATGCTCATCATGGCTCTCGGGCTGGCGTTTGTGGCCTGGGGTTCCCTGCTCGGCGCGGAGAGCAATATGCGCACCATGTTCTCCCTCTTCGGTTTGATCGCATTGATCACCGGTCTGGCTGTGTTCTTCTTCATGGTTCCGGGTATTGCGGCGTAGGTTTGCAGAGTAAAAACAGAGCCGTTCAAGAACGGCTCTGTTTTTATTTAATTGATGTTACGCAACACCGGGGCAACCCTCCCTTCCAGAATCAGTAGCTTGTTAAACCTGGACGGGTTGCCCCTACGTAAAACCACGTAAGGTGACTTACTTAACTTGAAAAACAACCTCGGTCAATTTTCCGGCTTCGACCTGAATCAATCTTTTCTTCAATCCGGTTACATCGTTGAAGGCCACCTCATACTGACCGGGCGGCAGGCTGCCCAGCACGGCATCTTCGGTATTGTGTTCAAATCCTTTTGCATAGGAGGTGAGGTAATACTTGAAAACCGGGTCAGGGTTTCCGTCGAAGAAGCGCGTGACAACCAGCGGACGCTCAATATTGCGTTCGCTTTCCATTTGCAGGGTGATGGATAATGTGCCTGTATTCTCACGAGGGATGAGCCAGAGTTCGGGATTTTGAGTGGAGAAATACTCGCTGAAATCGCTTCCCAACCGGACCTCGAAGTGGAGATGGCTGCCGGTAGCGCCACCCGTCTGACCAACTTCACCGACCTTATCGCCCGCTTTTACATCACTCATGGCGGTCACCGAGATATTCGACAGATGCGCATACAAGGTATAAAAGTCGCCCGCATGATGGATGATCACCACATTGCCATAGAAATTCGTCCACGGACTGAATTTGGTCATCTTATCTGAATCTGCGAAAACAACGACGCCATCCCCCGCCGCATAGACAGACGTTCCAAATGGATTCTGAAACTCCACACCATGATGCGGGTCACGTGCGCCGTTTTGGGTGGAGGCATAGAGATAGGTGATGTCCACCTTGTCATTATCCGGCGGGAGGATGGGACGCTGAAAAAGGAAGCTGCCTGCGGTGATGCAATAGTCCGCGCTGAGAGGGTTACAGGGGATGGGTGTGGAGGTTGGCGTTTGTGTTGGTGGGAGCAGGGTGAAGGTTGGGGGGACTGTTGGTGTTGTTGTTTGTGTGGGGCTTATTTGAGTTTCAACAGCCGAGGATGTCGGTTCTGCTGGAGATGGGAAATTACAAGAGGAGAAGAGCAGGGCTAAGAGAAAAAGGCTTTTTTTCATTCAAATTTTCAAGCGGCTGGCTGCTTGAGTCCATATATGTCGGCCAGCTTGCTGGCGGAAGTTTGGTGGAATTTGCACATGGAGGATATTTACAAAGTCTACCCCAATAATCCACCGCATTACTTTTTGGCAAATGCGATGTACCTGATCACAGGGTCAACTTTGTATAAGCAGCCATTCTTAAGACTAGATTCCTTCAAAGATTTCTTTTTGCGCACATTGTTTCAGCGTGCAAACTTACTGGGATGGGTATTACAGGCGTGGGCGGTCTTACACAATCATTATCATTTCATTGCCCAAGCGCCAGAAGATGCCTCTTCACTTCCAACGTTGATTCGGCAATTGCATTCAATCACTGCCATCGAATTCAACCGCCGCAATAGCTCTCCCGGCAGGCAGATTTGGTACAACTATTGGGATACCTGTCTGACGTATGAGAAGGCATATCTGGCAAGACTGCATTACGTCCACATGAATCCGGTAAAACATGGACTGGTGCAGGATGCCATCCATTATCCTTTTTGCAGTTACCGCTGGTTCATGGAACAAGGGGATGCGGATTTGAAGGTGTTGGTATTTGAGCAGCCGATTGATCGAGTTAAGATAATGGATGATTTTTAGTTATGGAACCCAGTTATGGAGTCCGGCGGCTTGCCGCCGGAGGTTCCGGGAGCAAGCTCCCGGACTCCATATTAAATTCCGCCGCGTTCTTTCATGACGGCGCGGATTTCGGCTTCGAGTTTGTCGGCTTGTTTTTCGAGGTCGGCGAGTTCTGTCAGCATGCGTTCGCCGAGAGATTGGTCTTCCAGCGAGTGCAGGTTGATGCGGACGTTGTATCCGGCGGCGGTGAGGGAGGCGCGTGCCATGGCAAAGCCGGACATGGCGTCACTGATGGCGCTTTGGAGGCCGTGTTTGACGCATTTGAGGGCAAGCTCCATCACTTTGACGGCGTCTGCGCTGACGTGCAGCGGGATGTGAGCAGCGTTCATTGTGGCTTGAATGATGGCTCCCTCTCGCGCGGACCTTTGCTCTTCGGTGTCTTTCGGCATCTTGAACTTTGCCATGAGCACTTCAAAGGATGAGGCATCGTCGTCGACAGCCTGGGTAAGCTCTTTGCGAAGGTTCTCGGCCACCACACGGATGGCTTGCATTTCGGCTTCCACGTCGGCATATTTCTTTTTGCCGCTGGTGACCCCGGCCACCATGGCGACGAGCGCGGCTCCCATGGCACCGGCGTAGGCACCAGCAGAACCGCCGCCTGGAGTCGGTGTCGGCGCGGCTAATTCGTCGATGAAAGAGGCAGGCCCGGGCGGGGTCTGACCGTAGACGCTGGACGATGAATCCGTGGTCTGCGGTCCATCGTCAAATAAACGAGACTCCAAAATCTGTTCCTTATCGAATTGATCCAATTGGGTGTACCAGATCGCGGCATCGGTCAGCGCTTCCTGGGGAATCAGGCCGACGAGTTCACTGTGATGGATGCCGACTCCATACCGTTCCGCTTCGCGGCGGATGAATTCGACCACACGGGCAATGGGTGTTTCGCGGAAGTTGGTCAGGTTCATCGAAACCTGCGCGCGGCCATCCACGAGCAAGCCAAGACCTTTGACATAACGCAAACCGCCCGAAGATTGACGCACAGCCTTGGCGATCTTCTTGGCGATGTCCACATCGTCGGTGGTGAGATAGACGTTGAAGGCGATAAGCGGAGCCCGCGCACCGATGACAGTTGCACCCGCCTTGGGAAGTTTTGCGGGGCCGAAATCTGGCTTGCGTTCTGGCTTTTCGATCTCGGCCTTGAGACCTTCGTATTGCCCCCTGCGGATGTTTTCGAGGTTGGCTCGTTCGGGCCGGGTCGCAGCGGCTTCATACAAATAGACGGGGATATTGAGTTCCCTGCCAACGCGCTCACCGAGGCGTTTGGCGATGGCGATACACTCCTCCATTGTGGCATTGCTAAGCGGCACAAAGGGCACCACATCTGTTGCACCGATGCGCGGATGTTCGCCGGTGTGCTCGTCGAGGTCGATCAGCGCGGCGGCAGTTTGGATGGCGCGAAAAGCCGCCTCTTCCACGCCGACAGCTGATCCTGCAAAGGTGAGCACGGTGCGGTTGTGGTCAAGATCGGAGGAACGGTCGAGGAGTTTTACCTCCCCCACCGATTGAATGGCGGCGACGATCTGGTCGATCACTTCGGGTCGGCGCGCGTCGGAGAAGTTGGGGATACATTCGATGAGTTGAGTGGTCATTTGATTGGATAGTCTCTTGGTTGGGTGGTTTTGTGGTCGGGCAGGTCGTATTACGATTGGCAAAGCAATTATACCCAGCACAGCCATAAGTAGAAGAATTTTGGGTGTTGAAAAAGAAAGGAATAATCCTATAATGGTTATATCCATGCAGTGAGGATAACCTAACCATTGATTTTCAAGGGGCGGAGGATGGGAATGACGAAGAAGGCTAAAGCAAAAAACGAGACAGGTGCAGCAAGGGAACCTGTGGAAGTTCGCATCGCCCGTATTGGCATGATAAGCGCAATCATTACAGGGGTTATCGCTTTGTTTGGTGTCATTTATGCCACAACCTTTCCCTTTGTTTTCAATAACAAAAATGAAGAACCAGCTTACCCAACAAACGCACCGACAATCATCCCGGCCATTGGATCATCCGCTTTAAATGATTCCTATACCCTCGCCGCATTTTATATTGAAGTGAATGGCAAACAGGAACGAGTCGAACCTGAAGGGACAATTTCTGTTTCCCAAAACTCTGTACTGATCATCGAACCCATGCCCCAACCACCCGGGGGAATGGCTCTTAAATGGGTAAGTTGTTCAGGCGCAGCGCTGGTGGAACTATCGGGGAATAAGGCATCCTATCTGGCCCAGGCAGCCGGAGCCGATTGCGTCCGCCTGATCGTCGAGGCTGACTCTGGCGTCATTCTGGACGATGCTTCGTTTTCGTTGACCATCCAATAGCACAGGGATTCATGTAAATTGAGTGCTCAATTCAAATCATCAGGAGGTTTGACTATGAAGGCGAGTATTGTGAAGAGATCTATTTATGTTCTGATATTCACCCTGTTCGGGATAACAAGCTGCGGCCAACCTCCGCCTAACGCCACACCGGCACCTATTACATCCTTTTCTTCTACTCCATCCGTTAAGATCCTGGTCAGCCCTGGGAGTTCGCTCGCGGCAAACTCGAGCGTGTCCGTCATCGTTGAGGTCGAGCCTGCACAGGCATTGGATTTCCTAAAATGGACGGTGACCGGCACCGGCGGCGGCTCCGTCACGCCCGATACCGGCGGACAGGTGGTGTATACGGCGGGGCCAAATCCTGGTGTCGATATTGTCGTCGCCGAGGGAACAACGCCGGAGGGTATTTTTATCCATGAAACAACGACGATCACGGTCGAAAGTGGGCCGGAGCCGACCGCTGTCATCCCGATCGACGCCGAAAAGTGGCCCAGTGACCCTGAAGCGGCCGCCAAATTCTTTGCCAATGGAAAGGGAGAATGGACGCAGAATCCGGAAAACGGTTGGACACTCTCAGCAGAATGGCCGCCGATTGAAGTAAACGTACCCGCCGGAGTAACCCTGGAGGGATATACCGACGGCGTTAACCCGCCGGATACTTTTAAGTGCTATACCGTTCTGGGGCCGGGTCAGGTAAAAATACAGGGAGGTACCTTTTGGCTGCCGGATGATCCGGACGACCCGGCCTATACGGCCAAACGAGTACACCAGATACGAAAAGATAAGAACTGCGAGGCGATTGGCTTTACCCCAGAGTAATTTTTCAGTGGCTCCCGTGGCGCGGCGGTTTGGCTTTTCTGTCAGGCTGACGCGCTTTGGAAAAGATCGATTCTCTGTAAAAAAAGACCTCATCGGTTGGACGAGGTCTTTTTGGTCTTTTTCCTTCGATCAAACTAGGGTTGTAAGGTCAACGAAACGATCTTACTATCCTGTAAAACAATATTGCAGAACGAGTAGGTTGTCCCGTCGCTGGCAGTTGCCGTGAACTGTACCATCGCACCGCCCAGGGATTCAGCATCAGAAATTTGGTAGGTCACCCCTTGGGCAGACAACAAGTACGCTTCGAGGTTATCCCGTCCAAATTGGGTACCCTGCGCTCCAAAACTGAACATGACATTATCGTCCACCAACTCAAGCGCGGAGTCCAAGTCGCCTGCATTGACGGCATCAAAGAACTGAGTGAGGATGATGTCACCATCCTGTGAAGTCAGTCCGCTTGTATCTTCAGTCGCTTCGGCTTCTGCGCTGGGGCCTTTGCTGGCAGTCCAGGAGACTTCTTTCTCGTACTCGCCGCAAAGTCCATCGGGCGAAGACTTGATAAGAAGCGTTCCATTGGCTTCGCTCTCGGATGTAAAGGCTCCGCTAAAGGTGAGTTCATCATTTACGCTTTCGTAAGAGAGCGCAAAAGCATCGTTCGTGATCGCAGCCTCGTCCAGGCTGCCTGTGGCAGAGCCCGCGCTAATCGCCCCGTGATAGGTACAATCACCGGCTTCGCCTGTGTAATTCAAAGAAACGGAAGTGACCTTGTTGTTCTCTACTACAAATAAAATCTCTTTATCATCCACCGTATTTGTGCCCGTCCAACTTCCATCATAGGCTCCGCCGGTTTGTACGGGTTCTTGCTGGGTAGCTTCTTCTGTATCGGAAGAGTCGGCAGGCAAGAGCGGGCTGCTCTCTTC
>JAEURI010000192.1 GCA_016789225.1 Anaerolineales bacterium | reverse complement strand
CAACATCAACTCGCCCACATCACGGCCCGAGCCGATCACAAGATTGAAAATTCCAGACAAACCATGATCGGCCATCACCTTATTCGTAATATGTGTGACCGCAATCGCAGTCAATGGCGTGTAGGAGGACGGCTTCCACATCACCGTATCGCCGCAGACCGCCGCCAGCGCCGAGTTCCATGACCAGACCGCAACGGGAAAATTGAAGGCAGTCACCAACCCCACGATGCCAAGCGGATGCCATTGCTCGTACATGCGATGTGATGGACGTTCCGAGTGCATGGTCAGGCCGTACAACATGCGGCTCTGCCCCACCGCAAAATCGCAAATATCGATCATCTCCTGCACCTCGCCGTGGCCCTCTGCACGGATCTTGCCCATTTCCACGGTGACGAGATCGCCCAACGGCTCTTTCAATTCACGAAGGGCGTTTCCCAGATCACGGACCAGGTCGCCTCGCTTCGGCGCCGGAACCTGTCTCCATTTAAGAAAAGCCTGCTGCGCCGCTGAGGCGACTTTCTCATATGACTCAGGTGTGGCTTGTATTATTTTTGCCAAGGCTTCTCCCGTGCTGGGATTGTACGAAACCAGTTCCTTGCCGTTCTTATCCATTAGCCAGCCGTCCGCGCCGGTGCTTGCGCCCGCATTGACGGGTTGGATGTTCAGTTTTTCGAGCAATGATTTCATGGCAGGTCTCCAAAAGGGATTTGGAAAGATTCTAGCATGAAACGTTTTTTCCCCTGTATACCTTCGTCACTCTTTGTGGTTAAAATAGAAGCATGAAACGACAACTTCCCTATCATGGCTGGTGTTTTGTATGTGGGACGGATAATCCGCACAGTATTGGAATCACTTGGTATATTGAAGACGATGGCAGGCTCACCTCCGAATTTACGCTGACCGAGGCGCATCAGGGCCCCCCCGGCCATGCGCACGGCGGGGCATCTGCAGCGATATTAGATGAAGCGATGGGGCTGGTCGTATGGGCGGCAGGACACAAGGTGGCGGCGGTCAATTTGGAGATCAACTATCACAAGCCGCTGCCGCTTCTGCAACCCATCTTCATCGAAGGGCGCATCTCACAAGTGGACGAACGAAAAATTTTCAGCGTGGGAGAGATCAAACTCGCAGACTCAACCGTCGCCGTGAGCGGACGCGGGATCTACGTCGTGGCACCAAAATTATTCGAAAGTGTCTTCCTGCGCGGAGAAAAGTCATGAAAACCATCGGGCTGATCGGCGGAATGAGTTGGGAATCGTCCATTGAGTATTATCGCATCATCAATGAAACCGCAAAGCAAAAACTGGGCGGGCTGCATTCAGCAAAAAGCTTGATGGTGACAGTGGATTTTGCCGAGATCGAAAAACTTCAACACGAAGATCGCTGGGAAGAGGCCGGGAAAATTTTGGTGAATTGTGCGCAAAGCCTCGAGCGCGGCGGCGCGGATTTCATCGTGCTGTGTACCAACACCATGCACAAGCTCGCCGACCAGATCATCGCCAACGTGAACATTCCGTTTCTGCATATCGCCGATGCGACGGCGGAAAAGATCGTCGCGGCTGGGATGAAACGGATCGGCCTGCTCGGCACGCGCTTCACCATGGAACACGACTTTTACAAGGGCCGCCTCATTCATGACTTTGGGCTTGAGGTGCTCACCCCGAACCGATCGGACCGCGGCATCATTCATCGTGTGATCTATGACGAACTCGTCCAGGGAAGGATCGTGGACGCCTCGCGAAACGAATACAAACGCATCATGAATGACCTGATCGTACAGGGCGCGGAGGGAATCATCCTCGGCTGTACCGAGATCGAATTACTCGTCAAACAAAACGACAGCCCTGTGCCGTTGTTCCCCACCACTTCCATTCACGCTGTGGCTGCGGTGGAAAAAGCTCTTGAAGATCACAGGTGACGGTCATTCGCTATGAGATTCATCATCCTTTCAATTCTAATTACAATCCTCACCACCTGCGCCCCCCTCCCCACCGCCGAGCCAACACCCACGGCGGCCCTGCCCTATCGCATCACACCGGATGAAAACCCGCATGAGCCCAAGCCGGAGGATGCGGGCTGGCTGCCCTCCGGGGTCACGATCACTGCAACAGGGTTATCAGAACGATACGACTTCACGCCTCCGCGCGCCATGCTCTCTCTCTCCGGCTATATCCCGAGCGCATGTCACGAATTGCGGATCAAGGTCAACCCACCGGATGGAGATTTTCGCATCTTCATCGAGGTGTATAGCCTGATCGACCCGACCATTACCTGCGAAGATGTCTTTCAACAATTCGAGACCAGCCTCCTTTTCGGCACTTATTCCACCGGACGCTATACGGTTTGGGTGAATGAAGGGCTGGTCGGGGATTTTGTTACGTATTGACGGAACTTTCTCCAAAACCTTATCGTCTTTTTGAATAAGAATAAAGGAGAATTCCATGAAGTATTTTCAATCGATCATCTTTTTACTGGCATTTTTCATCGCAGCCTGCGCCCCAAATAATCCAGAACAGCCTGTCAGCAACGAAGACCCACAAACCCCACCGCAGACGGGCGATTATATTCCCAGCCCTGCCGATGGCGGACTCACCCGCGGCGAGGTCTTTCTCGATTCGACCGATCTGCTTACGCTGGAAAGTTATCCGTTGCAGTTCAATCTGACCCTCAAAGGCAACCTGCCTACCCCATGCCATCAATTACGTATTGCCGTCAATCCGCCTGATACCGAAAATAAGATCGTTGTGGATGTGTACTCTCTCGTCAACCCGGGCGAGGTTTGCATTCAAGTTTTGGATCCGTTCGAGGTTAATTACCCGTTGGGAAGTTTTCCGCAGGGAACCTACAGCCTTTGGATCAACGGTGAAATGGTCGCGGAGTTTGAAGCGTAATCCACATCTTTCTCATACAAAATAAAAAGAGGAAAGAAATCATTGTGTTTCTTTCCTCTTTTTATCCCTCACGGCTGACTTCACCGATCTTCGCATTTACCACCTGCACCAGGTCTTGAACCCTGATCTGAATATTCAATCCGCGTTGGCCGCCTGAAATGTAAATCTCTTCAAATGATTGAACCGCCGAATCGATCACCACCTGAAAGCCTTTGTTGATGAGCGCCAGCGGCGAGATGCCGCCTGCCTGCAAACCGGTCATTTGTTCGGCTTCGCGTTCAGTGGGCAGGGACATTTTCTTTTCACCCAGGAAGGCCGCCAAAAGTTTCAAGTCCACTACACGCGGGCCGGGGATGACAGCAAGGACAGGTTTCCCTTTTTCACGCTTTGTGACGATGGTCTTGAAAACCTGTTCCGCCGGGATGCCCAACAATTGCGCCGCTTCCACTGCGCCCAGTTTCTCGGCAGGAAGTTCGTGGGCTGTATAACCCACCTTGCGTGAATCTAAAAATCTTGTGACATTATTCGTTAATGACATTTTCTTAATTTCCTGTAGAATATTATAAGACCTGACAGTATCAGTAAAACAAGTCCATAGACTTGTTTTACATGTGCCTACCCTTTACCCAAAGGACCAAAGGAGGTTGATATGCCCGACCAGGAACAGGAACGACTCAAAAGATTACGCGAAAGACAAATCGCCGACCGCGACCCGCTGGTAAAACAGCGCACGCTCCAACGCAATTACTCCACCAAAGCCAGACGAATGCGCAAACCCTTCAAGCTCAGCGGCGCATGGCGCGACCTCCCCCACGTCATCCGAACCCCATTTTATGCTCTTCTGCTCGGCATTGCCCTGGTCTTCATCCTGCCCAAGCTTTGGAATTCCCCCTACGCCTTCTGGGTCGGTGTCCTCGGCACCGTTATCTTCATCCTTTTTGGAATTGTGCTCGGCAACTCACTGGACTTACGCGACAGCATCAAAGATCAGTTGAAATAGCAGACGAAGCGCCTCGACCCTGCACCCAAACCTGCCCAGCCCCATTCGGCCTGTTCCACCCTCAAGATTGGAGACTACCGATCATGATCAGCCCAGCCGCTCTATCCCAATTCAATCTATTCAACGGCCTGCCCGAATCGCTCCTGAACGAGATCGCCGCCATGAGCAGTGAAGTTTCCTTCAAGAAGGGCGAATTCGTCTTTCACGAGGGAGAAACAGCAGACAAATTGCATTTTCTGCTGAATGGCAGCGTTGCCCTGCGCGTCAATTTGACCTCCCGGCCCGACAGCGTCACCGTCTCGTTCATCTCCCTGCCGTATCAGATCTTCGGCTGGTCGGGCATGGTCGCGCCGCATCACTACACCTCCAGCGCCGTGTGCGACGAAGACTCGAACCTGCTCATCATTCTCTCCGCGCCGTTCATGAAATTACTGGCACAGCATCCCGAACACGGTTTCAATGTCATGGTCCGCATTGCAGAGGTCATCTCGGACCGCCTGCGCAACAGCCGGCAGGCCTTGTTGAAGACCCTCTAACGTACCGCAACCTTCAGGTTGCCCCGCGCACAAGATAAATCTTGCCGTACCTCACACAGGAAAAGCCCAATGGTCAGAATCAGGCCAGGGCGCGGTGGGAGGCGGGAAAGTCCTGCGTGGTAGTAAAATCAGGGGATGAAGACCGTGACCGTCGAAAATCCATTCGAAAAATTAATGGAACAACTTCCAGAGACCTACTCCCTTGCAGAACGGGAGATGGTGATGCGTGCCTATCATGTGGCAGAGGAGGCGCACCGCGAACAAAAGCGTCATTCGGGAGAGCCGTATATCAATCATTGTATCGCGGTGGCAGGAATCCTGGCGGACTTGAAGGTGCCTGCCGAGGTGGTGGCTGCCGGGCTGTTGCACGACACGGTGGAGGATACTTCAATCACCCTGGCGGATGTCCGCCGCGATTTTGGGGATAAGGTGCGCCTGCTCGTGGATGGTGTGACCAAGCTCACCCACCTGCCGCGCGTCTCCCGCGGAGACCAACACGCTGAAGCGAACGGCGATGAACCTGAAGAGGAAATCATCACACCGGCTGCCCTGCTGGGCCGCAAGGAAGATATGATCTCGGAAACCCTGCGCAAGACCTTCCTTGCCATGGGCGAGGATGTGAGCGTGGTGCTCATCAAACTGGCCGACCGGCTGCATAACATGCGCACCCTGGGGTATATGCCGGAGCAAAAACGTAAGCGCATTGCGCAGGAAACTCTTGATATCTTTGCGCCGCTTGCAAACCGCCTTGGCATCTGGCAGTTAAAGTGGGAATTGGAAGACTTGAGCTTTCGTTACGTCAACCCAGAAAAATACAAGGAGATCGCCGAACAGCTCGCCGAGCGTCGCCCGGACCGGGAACAACAGCTCGAGCAGATCAAGGTCAACCTGGTAAAGCTGCTTGAAAAACACAACATCAAGGCCGAGATCAGCGGGCGGCCAAAGCATATTTATTCGATCTACAAAAAGATGCAGAAGAAGGATAAGTCCTTCGGCATGTTATACGATGTGCGCGCAGTGCGGCTGCTCGTGCCGGATGTGCCTTCCTGTTATGCCGCGCTGGGGGTGATTCATACCACATGGAGGCCGATCCCCGGCGAGTTCGACGATTATATCGCCGCGCCCAAGGACAATCATTATCAGTCCCTGCATACGGCGGTGATGTTCGAAGACCGTCGTCCGCTGGAGGTGCAGATCCGCACACAGGATATGCATATGAATGCGGAATACGGCATTGCCGCGCACTGGCGCTATAAGGAAGGCGGGAAGCACGACAAGCAGTTCGAACAGCGCATCAATGACCTGCGGCGGATGATGGAGTGGCGCTCAGATGTGGCCGACGCCGCCGAGTTCGTCGAATCGATGCGCAGCGATGTCTTTCAGGACCGGGTTTATATCTTCACCCCACGCGGCGACATCATCGACCTGCCCGCAGGTTGTACGCCGATCGACTTTGCCTATCATGTACACACTGATATCGGTCATCGCTGCCGCGGCGCAAGGGTGAACGGCAAGCTCGTCCCGTTGTATCAGGAACTCAAGACAGGCGACCAGGT
>JAEURI010000184.1 GCA_016789225.1 Anaerolineales bacterium | reverse complement strand
ACCTTGATTCAATTTGTAGAGGCTGGGTCTCCCCACCCAACTTAATTTCTACCTAATATCCAGGGCGAGGTGACCTCGCCCCTACGTGGACAACGAATTCAATGCTCCCACAAATATATCTGTCATCTTTTCAATATTGATCTCTTCCGAAACGATTCGATACGACTCTTTCCCCATCTCTCGCAACCGCGCTATATCCGATAGCGCGGTTTTCATTGTAGATACCAAAGCTTCATAATTCTCCGGCTCGATCTGCCAGCCATTCTTCTCGCGGACGAGGTCATCCTGTGTCCCATCCCCTTTGGCAACGATGACGGGCAAGCCATAACTCATTGCTTCTTGAACAGCGAGTCCGCCTGTGCCGGGCAGGACGAACAAATCTGCTTGCTGAAAATACGGTTTCAATTCCATGCCGTGTTTTGCACCGATAAACTCCGCTGATGGATAGACTTCCTTTGCCAGAGTTTCCAGCGTTGCACGTTCCGGTCCATCACCGACGATGATCAGACGCGGCTTGACTTCCATTTCAGCGCAGGCGCGGAGTAATGAATCAACACGTTTGCGAGCTTGCAACCGTCCGACAAATAAAAGGGTTGCATGGTCAATCGTCCATGGTCTATCGTCCGGTTTTTGAGGAGCAGGTGAAACGGAATTATGCGCCACGAAAATCTTCTCTCGCGGGAAGCCAAGCGCGGCATACTCCTCCGCGCCGCGTTGACTGTAGACGATCATCCCGTCAAATTGATGGATGAAGCGCTTCCAAAGTCTGCTTTGTTTGGGCGCGCCCAGGCCCCAGCCGAGGACGAGCCGTCCGCGTCTGTGCATCCAGCTCACGGCGGAGGGAGAAGCGAGATAACGCAGATTGGCTTCCATGATGAGCGCGTCGGGATTCCAATCTTCGAGCCAGCGGGTGAAATTCCGTTGATAACAAAAATAAAGCGGACCGCCGAGAAGATGCAGATTATCCGCCTCAACATGACGGGCGATCTGGGTCGTGCCGCCTGCGATCATTTCCACCGGGCGAGCCTGACCGGCAAAGAGACTCATGCCGCCTGCGCAGTGACTCGCAAGCAGATCAAAAAATGGGACACGATAGCCCGGCAAAACGCGCTGTTGCAAACCAAGCTTGCCTTTGAAATTCATTTCGCCTCACAGCGTGAAAAGATAACTGCATATTCGTCGCGATATTCCTCGCACCATGCATTTGATGCAGATACTGCTTCAATCAAAACAGGTTGAGCCGCCCGCGATAATAACAACAAGTTGATGCCTTCGCGGTCGAACATCTCCTGCCAACTTTCCGCACGGCTGACTTGTACATACTCGCTCCATTGCTCAGGTGGGTAGGCGTTGAAACGACTGTCCATCCATGGCTGACAAGCAGGCAAGGCAAAGGACAGATAGCCGCCAAAGGCATAGTCTGCCCACAGGTTGGAACAAGCCTGGGGATGTTGAACCAGCCATTCCGTCGCAGAGAGAGGCGTAGTGGCCATTTCGTAAACTGTGACAGTAGTACCCATCCATCGTTCTCGGAGGCCCGTTATAAACATCAGGGGAATTGCCAGTAAGAAGATGCCAAACCCAAAGTTAAGAGTGGGATAGGTTTGTGTGGGCAAGTCGAGGCTTTTTGTCCATTCAGCAAGGAGAGAAGCGGTGAGGAAGGCAAGCAGGAATTGAAACCAGATGACATAGCGCATACCTGTGAGCGCCAGCCAGCCAATGCCGAGGAACCAGACCCATTCGAGGTTGGATAGCTTGCGCGGTGAGAGGGCGGCAAGTGGCGCAAATGCCAGCAGCCACGCAAAAAAGATGTTCATCTGCCAGCCTGCATTGCTCGGCGGTGCCCATTCGAAGGCAAAGAGTTGATCGGACGGTGAGTTGAGCATGAAGAAGATGTATTCCCATACACCCAAGCCATGCGGGGTTAGAAGGGTGGCAAGTAGCATCAGGAATAATGTGATAAACAGCGCTCTTTTATCTCCATTTCCAAAAAGAAGCGCCGCCCCTGCAAGCGAAAAACAAAGAATGAAGGAACCATGCAAGTTAGCCCAAAGTAAAGTGGCGATGGGCAAAACCCAGAGGAATCTATTATTTCTATTCTGCCAACGGGATAAGCTCCATAGGCAAAGCGCAAAAAGTGGATAGGCGAATAATTGAGAACGAACGGACCAGTTGTTTGCACTGGCAATTCCGAGGATGAAGACAAGGAGAGTTGCCAGATGGGCATTGGAAACTTCGTTCGCGATCCACCAGACCATGCCATAGGTGAATGCAATCAGAATTCCGCGCAGCAGGAAGATGAATGTGATGCTGCCAAACTCATAAACGAGATACAGAATGACCCCCGACAACCAGGGCTGATAGACAATGGGCTGCCCTGCCTGACTCCAACTAATCGTATCAGTGAATGGAACGGCTCCGTTTTGAACCGTCTCCTGACCGACACGCATGAGCCACCAGAAATCCTGCGGCTGGATATTAAACAGGAAAGCAAGCCCTAGTAGAGGCATCAGGGCGATACTCAGCCAGAGGAAGTTATAGGAAAAGCGTGAGTGGGATTGCATTCAAATCCTTATCATGATGGAAAAGGAATATAACCGGGAAAAAAAGCCTTTATCTTTCGCCTTTGGTCCTTCTTTTCATCCCACATGCGGCGCAGCATATGCGGGTGACTTATGCACATGCACCACCTTCCAGGCTCCGTCCATCTTCACCATTACGCGGCTTTCGTTGTGTGCCGCCACTTGCACGCCCGCCCCCAACGCGGTGCTGATGAGCAATGTGTAACTCGCAATCGCGGTATCGCCGTATCGTTGGATCAACAAATTCGACAGATCAAAACGCGTCTTGCCGGTTTGCTCCGCGCCGAAGACCGCACCACGCTCGGCGTTCGAATTCATCATAAATTCGTGGAAGGGCAGGCCATCCAGTCGGTGCGGCGTGACCCACCACTCGTACAACGTCAAATCTTCCGCCGTCGTTTCGTGATACGACGCGACATTGTTGGTCATGATGCCTTGCAAATGCTTCAACAAAAACTCGTGGACTTCGTTATCCATGCGATCTCTCCATTTCGGACCATGGACGATGGACTATAAAATCATCGTCTGCGGTCTATCGTCCGTCATCTAATAAAACCTTGAGATAGGAATCGACCATTGGATCGAGGCCGAAAGCGGACTCTGCGCGCCTCCGCGCCGCCGCCCGGAATTGGCTCTGTTTCTCCAGCACCTGCCCCGCTGAAGCCGCTAACGCATCAATATTCGGTGTTTCCAACTTCCAGGGGTCTGACCCATACGGGACAATACAGCCTGCATCGTCAGAGACCAATTCCTTGAGTGAGCCACTGTCGAATCCGATGACCGGCAACCCGCACGCCAGCGCTTCGATGACCGAGTTCGGGCAGGGCGGGTTGACTTCAGCACAGTACATCATATGAGAGGAACGCGCCAACTTGGGAATATCCACACGCGGGACAGTACCCAGAAATTTTACAGGGACCTTGCTTTGTAACCTGCGTTGAGTGGCTTCATCTACAGTTCCAGCCACCACCACTTCCATCGGATATTTTGCAGACATCTTCTCGGCAATGGATACAGCATGGAATAAGCCGGAACTTAATCCGCGGGCCAGGCTGCCTTCGAGTAGAAGCATACGATAAATATTGTCTGGGCGTTCATGCCCGCCATCGGGGGTGTAAACGCTCAAGTCCACACCGTTGATGATGACAGAGTCAGGAGCCTTAGCAACGCCATACCAATCTTCCCACCATTTGCGGATGAATTGACTCTGGTAGATGACCCGGTCTGCAAAGCGATGGCGGATGAGGGATAGCATCGCGTTCCCATACTCCGCGCGGATGGTGTATTTGATACCCGACCATTTCACGCGCTGCACCCAGTTGACGCCATCCAACCTTTGGACGATGCGAATGCCTCGTCGGTGTGCCCGGTTCAGGTCAAGCAGGAAGCGCGTGCCTGCAATGACGAGAATCGCGTCGGAGTTGTCATTCAGGTCATGGGTCACGTCGATGCCGCGGGTTTTTAATCCCTGCTCGAATTTCAAACGAAAGGATGCCATGCCGCCTGTTCCCTGCACGAATGGCGTGATGCAAATGCGGGTCATATTTAAAATTATAACCGTAGGGGCGGGGTGACCCCGCCCTTACTTTTATGGTATCCTTCGTTCAATATCTTTCGGGAGAAATCGTTCATGTATATTGCCATTGAAGGCGTGATCGGCGTGGGCAAGACCACGCTTGCCCGCCTGTTGCAGCCAGCCTTTGCGGCGGACGTGTTGTTGGAAGTGTTCGAGGAGAATCCATTCCTTTCCGATTTTTACGGTGACCGTGCGCGTTATGCATTCCAGACACAGATATTCTTTTTGCTCAGCCGGTACCGCCAGCAGAATAATAACGTGCCCAATATCCTCGCCGCCGGAAAAAACCTGATCGCCGACTATACCTTTGCCAAGGATGCGCTGTTTGCCGGTATCAACCTCAAGGGCGACGAATTGGACATGTATCACAAGGTGCATGAAGCGCTCGGTGAGAAGATACCCAAACCCGACCTGCTGGTTTATTTGCAAGCCAGCACAGATACGCTTATGAGCCGCATCGCCTTTCGCGACAGGCCCTATGAACGCCAGATGGAACGCAGTTATATCGACGAATTGAATGTGGCCTATGAGGAATTTTTCTCGAAGCCCTTCGACCATACGCCGATTTTGAAAATAGACAGTAATGAGTTGAACATCATCCAAAACGCGGAGCATATCAAGTTGATCGAAAACCGCATCCGCGAAACCCTGGGGCTGGCGCCATACCAACCAGCCCTGCCGTTGACCTAGGCAGGTACTTATGCGTGTGACTCGCGACTCCCTTTTACGAATAGCCAAGGAAACCGTTCAGGAACGGGCCTATAACGACACGGACATTGTCGCGGCATATCTCACAGGCTCCCTGCTCACCGCCGACCCCATGCTCGGCGGCACAGCAGATATTGACCTCGTCTTTGTACACAAGACCCAGCCTGCACAACCGCGCGAGTTCATAAAACTGACCCCCGATTTTCACCTCGACATTTCCCGCCGCGCAAAGGATGAATTCAAATCACCGCGCGAACTGCGCAGCGACCCCTGGCTCGGCTACGAAATGTACGCCCCAACCCTGCTGTATGAGCGTGAAAAATTCTTCGACTTCGTCCAAGCCAGCCTGCGTGCAGGCTTCGAATTCGAACAACCCGCCCTCACTCTTCAGCGTTGCCGCACATTGCTCTCGCACGGGCGCGGCAACTGGATGGACATCTCCGAATTCGAAGGGCAGGCCGGGCCCGTGGAAATCCGCAAATATATGAAAGCCCTATTCCATGCCGTCAACGCCATCGTCGAAATCAGCGGCCCGCCTCTTTGGGAACGCAGGCTGCTGCTCGATTTTCCCGCCCGTGCCGAAGCCGCACAAAAGCCAGGCATGGTAGCCGCGGTGTATGGCCTTATTGGCGCAAACAAAGTGGATGCCGAAAAACTCAACGGCTGGCTGGCAGATTGGAAATCCGCCTTTCGCCTGGCTTCCGAAACTCCCGGAGTGGACGCGCGCATTCACCCATTCCGCCTGAACTATTACGAGAAGGGCATCAAAGCCCTGCTAAGCGGAGCAACGCCTCTCTCCGCGCTCTGGCCTGTTCTGCATACCTGGACATTATCTGCCGCCGTGCTCGAAGGCGATCATCTTTCGTTCTGGCAGAAAGCCTGCAACGACCTCGGCCTGCTGGACGGATTCTCCGAACGTGTGGAGGGCCTCGACCATTTCCTTGACGAAATCGAGATTACCTTCGAGGAATTCGCTGCCACCAACGGCCTGGATGTTGAACCGTCGACAGGAATTTAAATGCGGGTATAATCAGCGCCGATGTTCAAAAGGAATCCTCTGCTCCACCCGCTTTCCAAGTCCCGACTGGACGCATTATTCGTTTTCAATACTTTCCTTCAAAAAGCCTGACAGATAACTGTCAGGCTTTTTCTTAATCGGACTCTGACCATGAAATCCTCCACCCTTCCCTTCATCCTGCAAGCCCTGCTCGCGGCGATATGTTTCGGGGCCAGCGCGCCGGTGGCCAAGCTTTTGCTCGGCGATATTTCGCCCGTCTTTCTCGCCTCGTTCTTATACCTCGGCAGTGGAAGCGGGATCGCCCTGACCAAACTGGCATCCAGGAAGACCGAAGCAGCCATTTCTCGAGCAGATGTGAAATGGCTGGCCGGTGCGATCATCTCTGGCGGCATCCTTGCACCGATCATTTTGATGGTCAGCCTGCAAAATACGCCAGCCTCTACGGCATCCCTGCTGTTGAATTTTGAAGGCGTCTCTACGACCTTCATCGCCCTCTTGTTCTTCAAGGAAGCCATCAGCCGCCGCGCATGGATGGCGATCTTAATCATCACCCTGGCAAGTATTTTCCTCTCCACCGATTTCGCCAGCGGGCTCGGCCTTTCGCTGGGGGCGCTCGGAATTCTGCTAGCCTGCATCCTTTGGGGGGCCGATAATAATTTCACCCGCAACATCTCCGGCAAAGACCCGCTTGCCATCGTGGCATGGAAAGGCCTGGTTGCGGGTACCTTCTCCTTCCTGCTCGCCTGGTTTCTTGGAAACCCTTTCCCCTCCGTAACAACAATCATCGGAACATTGGTTTTGGGATATCTCAGTTATGGCTTGAGCACCTTCCTTTTCATCCGCTCGATGCGTGGACTGGGCGCAGCGCGGACGAGTGCGCTGTATGGCACAGCTCCGCTGGCGGGAGTATTGCTTTCGATTGTCATCTTCGGCGAGTATCCCTCAGCCTTCTTCATCGTCGCTGCGATTCTGATGGTCGGTGGAGCGTTATTGCTCATCAATGAAGAACATCTTCATACTCACTTTCATACTGCCATCATCCACGAGCACAGCCACAGCCATGACGACTCCATGCACGGGCATGATGATGCCCAGGGAACCCACTCACACGAACATCAACATCCCGCCGAGGGGCACGAACACGACCACATGCCCGATATTCATCACCGGCATGGGCATGAGGAGTGAACAAAGTTCCAGAAACTGAACCAGCCCTCCCGTAGAAAGAAGCGAGACTCAATCCTCTAATTACCCAATCACCAAAAGGAGTAAATCAAATGCCAACAACATCCACCAACCCCTACCTGCCCTTCGGCGAGAACAAGCACGCCGCCTGGTACGGCAAGGACATTATTTCCGTCAAGCAGTTCAGCCGCGACGACCTGGAGTACGTCTTCGGCGTGGCGCACGAAATGCGCGGAATGGTCGAGCGCGTGGGAACGTTCGATCTGCTGAAAGGAAAGATCCTCGCCAATCTTTTCTATGAACCGTCCACGCGTACTTCATCCTCCTTCACAGCCTCGATGGAACGTCTGGGCGGCTCGGTCATCCCGATCAACGAAGTGAAGTATTCGTCCGTGTCGAAGGGCGAGAGCCTGCCCGATACCATTCGCACATTGGAATGTTATGCCGATGTGATCGTGCTTCGTCACCCTGAAACCGGCTCGGCGGCGATCGCGGCAAAGGCAGCGAAGAAGCCCGTCATCAACGCGGGTGACGGTGTGGGCGAACATCCCACCCAGGCGCTGCTCGATACCTTCACCATCATGGAGGAACTTGGCCGCCTCGACAACCTGACCGTGACTATGCTCGGCGACTTGAAATACGGGCGCACCGTCCACTCGCTGGCGCGTTTGCTCTCCAAGTTCAACAACATCAAGTTGAATTACGTCTCGCCGGACATTTTGAAGATGCCCAAGGAAGTGATGGATGAGGTTGGCGAGAAAGGCGTGCCGCAGGCAGAATTCTCCACGTTGGAAAAGGTTCTGCCCGAAACCGATGTGCTCTACGTGACCCGCGTGCAAAAGGAACGCTTCGAAGACCCCGCCGACTACGAAAAGGTCAAGGGCGCGTATGTGATCGACCCCGACGTGATGAAGGCCGCAAAAAAGGAAATGGCCGTAATGCATCCGCTTCCGCGTGTGACCGAGATCAGCACCGACTTCGACGATGACCCGCGCGCCGCCTACTTCCGCCAGATGGAATATGGTTTATATGTGAGAATGGCGCTGCTGGCGATGGTGTTGGGGAAGGCGTAGGAGCAGGGGCAAGTAACGAGTAATGAGTTAAGAGTAACGAGGAAAAAGAAACGAGTTGTGAGGTTTGCCTCGCAACTCGTTTCTCATTTCTTATTACCCGTTCCTCTAATCCTCCGCCGCCCTTGCCACTTCATCCGGCTCAAAGACGACCTCTTCCTTGCCCGTGAGTTTCGCATCGATCTTCGAGACGATCAGCCTCAGATGGCCGTTGTGGGCCACATAATCCAGATCATCGGCAGGAACGGCCAGTACGGGGCAAAGCGTGAAGTTTTCGATCCAGCCTTCATAAAGATGATTCAAGTTCTGCAAATAATCGGGGGAGATCTTCCGCTCATAGTCTCGTCCGCGCTGGCTGATGCGGTTCATGAGTGTATCCACCGAGGCGCGCAGGTAAATGACCAGGTCCGGCGGAGGCAGGAATTGTACGGCGGTCTCATACAGTTCGCGATAGGTTTGATAATCACGGTCTGCCATGTTGCCCTGCTGATACAGGTTATGCGCGAATATCTCCGCATCTTCGTACACACTGCGGTCCTGGATCACCGAATTGGGATGGGCCGCCAGGTTAAAGTGCGAGCGCAGGCGGTGCGTAAGAAAGAACACCTGCGAATGAAAAGCCCAGGCAGACATATTCTGGTAGAAATCAGCAAGATAGGGGTTTTGTGTAACGGGTTCATAGAACGGATCCCAGCCCATTTGGTCGCATAACATTTTGACTAACGTTGATTTTCCAACTCCAATATTGCCTGCAACGGCGATAAATCGTTTCATGAAATTTTCCCTTGAGTATATGGTCTAGTGAATTGAATCGCACTATCTTACCACCGGGGGAACATCAGACACGGAGTTTTAAGAAAAACGGCGGGCAATCGCCCGCCGCGCACTATCAGGAATACTAAAAGGACACACCCTATGGGATCTCGCCCGCCAATTCCTTATCGATGATCTGCTGGAAGGTGGTGAGAGGCTGCGCGCCGACCACCGCAAGCCCATTGACGAAGAAGGTCGGGGTGGACTGCACGCCGAGGTTCAAGGCAAAGTCCATATCCTGTTGAATGAAATCGTCGTGCTTGCCGCTATCGAGACAGGCCGTAAATTCGTCCACGTTCAGGCTAAGGTCAGCAGCATATTGCACAAAGGTTGTCCGGTCCAGGGTCTCACTGCTGAACAACTTGCCGTGATAATCCCAATACGCATTTTGATCGTTGGCACAAAGGGATGCGATCGCGGACGGCATCGCATCGGGATGAATGGACGTAAGCGGCAGGTTGCGATACACAAAACGGATCTGCCCCGGGTAGGCATCAAGCAAGGCCTGATAGGTCTGCTCATGGAAGCGGCGGCAGTATGGGCATTGAAAATCGCTGAACTCCACAATGGTAATGGGAGCATCATCCGGGCCGAGGCTTGGATAACCTTCGGTAGGGATATCGTAGCGGGTATACTGCGGCTGAGGCGTAATAGGCGCCTCCTGTACCGGACCGGAGGGCTGGTCCGCGGTCTCCTGGCTGGGCGCGGCGGCTGTGACCGTGGTGTCGCGCCCCCAAAGGACATAACCTAGGAATAGCCCCACGGCAAAAGCAAGCACAACCAGCACAGAGTAGAAGTGGCTGCGCTTGAAGGTAACATATTCTTCAGGGTCGTTCGTGTCATCAAGGGTGGAGTCGTCCACTTCCTCGAATTCTTCTTCAATAACAGGGATGGATTTTCTGGGTTTAGTAGCCATAGTGATGGGATTATAGCCCTCTCCGCAGAATTTTTGCGGGCAGACTTAGGTTGTTTTCATCCTGCATCGTTTGCTGAAAATCTGCGTATATCAGGCATGGAGGCTCTACTTATGACCACTCAAAAACAACATATCCCCTGGTATCTTTGGCCCTTTGCCGCAATCTGGAAATTACTGGCCGTCATCGTGGAGATGACCGGGCGCTTTGTGGCAATGGTGCTCGGCATCGTTCTGCTCGTCGTCGGTGTTATCGTCAGCCTGACCATCATCGGCGCCATTGTCGGCGTACCGCTGGCGATTATCGGTTTGCTGCTCTTCCTACGCGGAATGTTTTAAAAATAAAAGGTGACAGTCACCTTCACGAAGTGACTGTCACCGATGCTTCTTAAGGCGCATCCGCTTTCGGTTGCTGACCCTTTTTGAAAAGCAGACTCAGGCCCCGGGTCGGGAGAGAGGCGAGGGCGCGTTTAATCGCAGGAATCCGTATGGCAAGGAATATCGCCAGGATGAGTCCATATATGGCAGGGCGGACAATGTCACCGGAGAGGGTCAGAATGTCGCCCTTCTTGCTCCAGATATAATGAAGCACGGCCAATGGCGCGATGATATAAACGACCCTATGCAGGCGCTTCCAATTTTTGCCGAGGCGCACCTTCCAAATATCGAACGAAGTGACGCCCAGCGGAATAAGCAAAAGGAAGGAGAGCGCGCCAACAATAATGTAGGGTTTATCGAAGATCGTGCGAGCGATGAGACTCCAGGCAAGGCCATAGTCAAGGTTAATAAAAATAAGAACATGGACGGTGGCGTACATCAGGGCATACAGGCCCAGAGTGCGACGGCGTTTAAGCAGTTCGGGGAATTTGATGATGACATTCAGCGGCGTGCAGGCGAGTGAAAGAACAAGCAAAGTGATGGCATGACGGCCCGTGCGTTGTTCGAGTTCCTGGATCGGGTTGATGGAGAAGGTGCCTGTGAATAATTCGACAATGATCCACACAAGAGCGGACCAGGCATAAAGATGGATGATGATTTGAAGAGGGGTGTAGCGATTGAAGATTTTCATTGATGATTTTACAAACCTGTAGGGGCGACCCGTCCAACGGGAACGAAACGACTTGCTTTTCAGGAAAGGGTCACCTTTGGGCCAGGCGTCTCGTTCTTGATGATTTTATTCTGTATTGATTCTGTCGGGTCGCCCCTACGGGTTTTCTTAAAAGTGCAAACTCAAATCCATATCGGCGTAGAGGTCGGCGACCTGTTCGCCATAGCCGTTGAACATCAGCGTTTCGCGGCGGGTGAGTTCGCCAATGCGGCGTTCAGATGCCTGCGACCAACGTGGATGGTCAACATTCGGGTTGACGTTGGCGTAGAAACCATATTCGTTTGGTGCGACAGTGCTCCATAATGTGTTGGGACGCACATCGGTCAGCTCGATCTTGACAATGGATTTGATGGATTTAAAACCGTACTTCCAGGGCACGACAAGTCGGATGGGTGCGCCGTTCGAAGGCAGAATGGTCTCGCCGTATACACCCGTTGCAAGCAGGGTCAGATCGTTCATGGCTTCATCGATGCGAAGGCCTTCCTGGTATGGCCAGGGATAGAACGGACTGCCCTGACCCTTCATCTCTTCCGGGCGGTAGACCGTTTCAAAACGCAGGTATTGTGCATCGGAAGTCGGCTCGACTTCTTTAAGCAAACTCGCCAGCGAGAAGCCATTCCACGGGATGACCATGCTCCAGGCTTCGACACAGCGCAGGCGATAGATGCGTTCCTCCTGCGTAAACATCGAAAGCAGGTCTTCCACACCAAAGGTCTTGGGCTTGTTCACCATGCCGGTCACTTCGACCGTCCAGGGTGCGGTGGTAAAGTCTTTGGAGAGTGGAGCTACGGCCTCCTTGTTGGTGCTAAACTCGTAGTAGTTGTTGTAGGTGGTGATCTCTTCGTAGGTGTTGGCAGGATTGCCCAGTTCATCAGCAAAGACAGGGCGCACCTCATCATTCGTTGTTGACTCAGAGGTCGACTCGGCAGCTTCCGGAGCACAGGCGGCCAGAGCCACACTGCCCGCGATCACACCGGCTGCTTTGATAAAGTCACGCCGTGAAAGAAAGACTTCCTTTGGCGTGATCTCGGAGGAACGAATGGGGACAGATTTATACAGGTGGGTCATGATGATACTCCTAAATTATTTAAGGATAGGCTTCGGCAAGCAAGGTCTGAATGGCGGCTTCGGTTTCCTTGTATCTACCTTCGCCGATGTGAACGTAACGGATGTGGCCTTGTTTATCGATCAGGTATAGGGTCGGCCAGTAATGGTTTTCGTAGGCGCGCCAGGTCTTTCCATCATTATCCTGCGCCACGGCATATTCGATGCCGTTCTCAAGGACGGCAACCTTGAGATTATCCAGGCTTTGCTCGAAGGAAAATTCAGGGTAATGATTGCCGATGATCACAAGCCCATCGCCAGCATATTTTGAATGCCATTCCTTGAGCGAAGGCAGGACGTTCTGACAGTTGTAACAGCCAAAGGTCCACATTTCAAGGGCAACCACCTGGCCGCGCAGGTCAGCGAGATGCAGGGGAGAATCCACATTCAGCCAGGTATCATTCGATAGTTCGGGAGCAGGCCCGAGGTCCGGGTAGGATGCGCTGAATGCGGGCATGATCGACTCCGGAGGTTGGACCTGTGCCGGGGCACTACAAGCTGTCAGGATCAAGATCCAACCAATAAAAATTCGTTTCATCGTCTCACCTCAAAGATGAGACGATTGTACAGAAACTTCCTTACGAAAGGCTTACGCAAAACTGAGAGTTTTATGAGGGGATATGAAATATGAATCGGCTTCCATGACTCACTTCGCTTTCAACGCGGATGTCCCCGCCATGGGCCTGCACAATGCCGCGCGAGATGGCGAGACCCAACCCGGCGCCACCAGTGGCGCGGCTGCGGGATTTTTCTCCACGATAGAAGCCATCGAAGATGTGTGGAAGGTCTTCGGCGCGGATGCCTTCGCCCGTGTCTGAAACGCTCACTTCCACGCTGTTGGCTGTTCGGCGCGCTTCAACCTGAATCTCGCCGTGCGTAGGCGTATGCCGAATGGCATTGCCGATGAGGTTATTCAACACGCGCCCAATGCGGCGGGTATCCATATTGAGCGGGTCGACATTTGATTTAACGCTGCCTGCCAGTTTCACTTTTTGGCGCGACGCAAGTTCTGCAAAAGATTCGAGCGTATCGGAGATCAGGTCGGCCAGCGATGAGTCGGCGCGTTCGAGTTGAAAGCCGCCCGCGTTCAACTGAGCCATCTGGAAAAGATCATCGATCAACTCAGAGAGTGAGCGGACGTCCCGCTGGGCAGTGTTCAAATATCGTTTGACCGTCTCCGGGTCATCCACCACTCCGTCTTCCAACGCTTCAAGAATGGCGCGAATGGATGCGAGCGGAGTTTGCAGGTCATGCCCCACCCAGGCGATCAGCTCGGCGCGCATTTTTTCCATTTCACGCTGTTTGCGATCCATGGCTTCGAGCTGCTCTGCCATTTGGTTGAATGATCGGGCAAGCGCCGACACTTCGTCGCGCCCATGCACTGGGACGCGGGTTTTCAAGTCACCCTCTGCAAGTTTCTCTGCTGCGCCTTTCAACTGATTGACACGGTCCGTGATCGTGGACGAAAGGAAATATCCCAAAGCCATGGCCATGCCGCCCGCAAAAACGAGCAGGACGATCGCCAAAAGCAGATCATGCTGGCTGGCAAACATCATCTGCGCCGAGAACCAGACGTTGAAAAAAGTTAGCAGGCTGGAAAGAGCATACCCGCCAAGAAGCGACCAACGCAACGTGGGCGAAAGAGTCATCCAACCAAAGCGATAGGCGATGTATCCCGCCAATGCCGAGACCAGGGCTGTAATGCCAAGGAAGAGCGCCATCAAGCCAAGTTCGACCATTGGCGGCTCCATCATCATATTGAATATGGCAAGCGAGACAACAAAGATAAGCAAAACCCCTGCGGCAAAACGAAGAATGGTGGATGATCTCATGGCTCGAATTTGTATCCCACGCCCCACACGGTCAGCAACCGCATCGGCGACGATGGGTCATTCTCGATCTTTTCGCGCAACCGGCGCACATGCACCGTCACCGTTCCGGGGTCGATGTATTCCGCACCACCCCACACCCGCTCCAGCAATTGCTCGCGGGTAAAGACCTGTTTCGGGTAGCTTGCCAAAAGATAAAGCAGATCAAATTCTTTTGCAGTCAATTCGATGGGCAACTCGCGCACCGTCACTGTGCGCGTGGATGGGCTGATGTGAATTTCCCCAAGCGACAAGTCGCGCTCCGACTCCGCTCCGGCCTGTTCCCGTCCAGTGCGCCTCAGCACCGCCCGAACACGGCTGACCAACTCCTGCGGACTGAACGGCTTGACCACATAATCATCCGCGCCCATTTCCAGCCCGGCGATTCGGTCGATCTCTTCGCGCCGCGCCGTCACCATGATGATGGGTACATCCGAACGATCCCGCAGCCAGCGTGTGATGGATAAACCATCCATTTCGGGCAACATCAGATCAAGAATGACAAAATCGGGAATCTGCTTCTCCAAAATCGTCATCGCCTGTTTGCCATCAGGCGCGATCTGTACCTGATATCCGGCGCGTTTCAAGTAAAGGCTGACCACCTCAGCCAGGCTGGGCTCATCCTCCACCACAAGAATGTGAGTCTCTTTCATGCCGGACATCATACTTGATTTGTGAATGAAAAGATATTAATGGATTCTTACGGCTGGAAAAAATCCCTCGTTCTTCAAAAGCGGGTCAGACG
Organism: Anaerolineales bacterium; assembly: GCA_016789225.1. GTDB lineage: Bacteria > Chloroflexota > Anaerolineae > Anaerolineales > Villigracilaceae > Villigracilis. Next base: position 6,841 of record JAEURI010000184.1, on the reverse strand, counting down.
AAAGCCTGACTAAATCCTGCTTTCCATGCGCTTCTTCAGGTTTTCAAGCACCGTGGTTTGCGCCTTTTGGGCCTCGCTAAGGACAAAACCTTTCAACCAGGCATGAACCTGGATTTGCATGCTCTCTTTTATCAACACACCACCCTCCTGCGGTGTGAATGTGTACTTCACATTCAAGGTGATGTTTGGGAAACTATGCACCACAGTATCGAATTGCCGCGGCGGGTCTGTAAATACAGTCTGCACACGGATGCGATTGCGATACAGGATAATTCCCAGCCCGCGAAAGGCCTCCACCGTTTCGTAGGAGACGGTTCTATTTCCATTATTTTCGCCGAACTGAACCGCATCCACATGAGTAAGCAGGGGCTGCAACCCCACAAAATGATGCGGGTCGCTTAAATGCTCATACACAACTTGCGGAGATACATTGACCTGGGTTTGAAATTCAAGATTGTAAACAGGCATACTGGCAACACGACTCCTGAAAATTTATAGTAATGAAAATCCTTCGCCTCTTCCATAACTTTGGGTTGATTCGCTTCGGTAAAGCGTCACCTCCCCACCGCCGTAGACTTGCCACTCCATGTCCGTTTCATTCCGTGAATCCGTGACAGAGTCCGTTGATAGCATACCCGTCCGTTCATCGATGCCAATCAGAATCGCTTCGGGCAGCATCTGCTTCAATTGATTCGCCCAAGCCTTGCCAAAATTATTATGATGCGGCAGGACGCAGGCATTGGGAACCAGATTCAACCCGCGCAGCAGTTTCTTTTCGTATGGGTCGTAGTAATGTTCGCACATCACCATCGCTCCGGCACTGCTCCCGGCAATGACCGCACCCGCGTGATACGTATCCAAGGCGGCGCTCCAGCACAAACTATTTGCAAGAGTCTCGCCCAAATGACGGGGAAAGCCACCAAGTAAATAGATCAGCTTTGAGGTCCGAATGGAGGCGGCGAAGGTCACATCGTTCGCAGATTTTGAATCGACGACATCCAGCGCAAGAACATTTCTTGCGCCAAGGCTTTGGAACCAGCGCAGCCCATTGTTCCCGGCGCGTTTATGATTGTTATCCGGCGCGGCGGCAGTTGGAAGGATACAGACCGGAGTGTCGAAACCGCCTGCCAGTTCGATGGCGCGCAGATCCGGCTCGGACATGCGTCCGCCAAACTCCGCGCCGCCTTCAAGCAAAAGATAGCCCATGGTCAAGCTTTCATTCCCAGAGCGAGCCGTGCAACAAAGTCGCTCCTATAAATATGGTGAACTACGCAGAAAATGAATCCACGGCTTCCTGCATCGTTGGGAAGATATAAATGCTTTGCAAAAAGCCAGAAATACTCAGGATGTAATGAATATCGGAGGAAGGCTGAGCAATTTTGAAATGCATCGACTTGAAGGTTTCCCCTTTATGTTCCACATTCCACGCCTGAATTTCCTCGTTGGGCGTATACATTTTATAAATGGTATGCAAGGCACGCAAACCGGCGCTGGTAATCACCTTAAGTCCGCCAAAATCCAACAGCAGGAATTTCGCACCGGAATCAAATTCAGTGCGGGCCAAATCCAATAATTCGTTTTCTGTCTGCCCGTCCAGTTTCCCTTCCAGATGCAGCGTAGTGACCTTGCCCTCCGTCCTGGTAATCTTTAAAAGTTCAGACATCGATTCAATCTCCTTGGGAAATGATTTACTAACTTTACGCAGAGGCAACTCAGAAGGGATGTCATGGTTTCCAGGTAAATTATGTCATCCCTTCGGGATTATTAAGTGCGTAAGGTGCGTAATTTATAAAGAACTGACAGTAGTATAAAGCCTCATTGCTCATTGCTCATTACTCGTCGCCGTCCCCTCCACCTGCTCTTCACCCCTTTCCACATTCACCTTCATCTCCACTCCATCGGTGATGATATCGATCCAGCCGTTGCGGTCGGTGCGGAGAAGGGCGTAGCCGCCCAGCGAATCGAGCACTTCCTGTTCTGGCAACCCATCTGGGTCACCGGCGGCGACGCTCAGAATGACCACCTGCGGATTCAAATTCTCGACGATATCCGGCGGGTTGCTCGGCGCATACCCAGATTCGGCCAGCAGAAGCACATCCACTTTGCCGATGGCATTGCCAAACTCCAATGATTCAAATGTGCCTTCGCTCACACCGATGGGAAGCAGGGCACGGAAACTCCCATACTCGATCAAGAGCACGCTTCCACGCGGACCTGCAGACTGCACCTCGATAAATGCGCCACCACCTAACTCAAGCCTTTGACCGCCCTCCGCGCGGGTGACAGGAATCTCGTTCTGCGCAAAATATTCATCCAGCAAACGAGCCGAGAACGAAGCCTGAATATTTCCGCTCCATAGAACATTTTCGGGTACGTAGCGCTCCACGATGCGCGGCAATGCAGCCACTTGGTCTTCTTCAGGCGAGGCGATGATGAGCCAGTCCAATTTGCGTGTGAAGAAGGGCAGTCTGCGTCCCAATTCATTGGACAAGTCCGCTGTGCTTGAGCCGCCGTTGATAAGAATGTTTCGGCCTTCGGGAGTCTGGATCAAAACAGCATCGGCAGACCCCGCATCCAGAAAGGTCACATGGAATTGGCCGTCACCAGACTTGGAAGCGGCATTCCAAAAGATCATCATGCAAACGAAGGTCAGAGCGAGCAGGGCGGTCAATGCGGCGGTTCGTGCGGCAGATGCCGCAGATTTGAACCAGTCCTGGATGGCCGACCAGTTAAAGGTCAGAGTAAGAAGCGTAATGTAAGTCATATAAATGGTCCAGAGAGGCACGTCGCCCAACACTATCACGCCATTGGGCACACGGTCAAAGAATTCCACCACGCGGATGGTATAGCCTGCAAAGGCCCAGGCGATCCATGCGACAAATTGGCCAAGCGGGTAGAGGATGAGGCTGGTAAAGACCGAGAGCCCGCCAACGATCATCACCGCCGGTTGGACAGGCAAGATGAATGGATTGGCAACAAAGGAGATAAGGGAGAAGCGTTGAAAATAATAAGCCATAAGCGGAATGGTCATAACCTGTGCGGCCAGAGTGAGGATCACATTGTCATTGAGAATGTTCACCAGGGTGCTGTTATCCTGCCTGGATATTTTTGAAATGAGGTTTGCTGTGTAATTGGAAAACGGTTCGGCATACAGAATCAAACCCAGAGTGGCGAAAAAGGAAAGTTGAAAGCCAACGTCCCACAACACCAATGGATTGAGGATTGCCATCACGACGGCCACAACGGCCAGCGTGTTGATGCCTGCATTGCGCCTGCCGACCTGTTTTGCGAACAGGGAAAGACTGCCCATCACCGCCGCGCGCATCACAGCCGGGTCAGCGCCAACAAGAAAGGCGTAAAGAAAAACAAAGAGGACCGCAAAGACAGCACCCAATCTTTCGTTCTTTAACATCCATCGAAAGAACGAAAAGAACAACCCGGCAATGATGGCAATGTTGAAACCAGAGATGGCGATGATGTGCGCCGTGCCAGTATTCTTGAAGGCATCCTGCAATCGCTTTGGCAGACCTGTATCCACGCCAAAAAGAATTCCTGCAAAGAGCGAGGCTTCGGGGTCTTGAAAGAGACGATAGGTATTCTCAAGCAGGTGCGATTTGAATTGATAGACAAGCCTGTAAAAGGGATTGCCGCCACTTCCGGGCAAGCGCGTCACTTCGGCGCTGCTCATGTAGGAATGGATCCCCTGGCGGGCGAGATAATCGCGGTAGGAAAATTCCTCGTTCTCGGGCGGAGTCTTCAATGTTCCGCGCAGGCGGATGCGTTCACCGTATTCGTATTCTTCGTTGGGTGAAACCCGCACCAGCATCAAGCCGGATGCGATCAGGTCGCCTTCGCCAGTATCCACCGCTTCGACCTTGATCGTCAGATTGGTGTAGGTATCGCGGTAATCGGGCGGTTCTGCCAGGGTGCCCGTGACCAGCATCTCATAATCTCGGTCGTTGTAAAAGGCGATGTGAAAAGCATCTATCTTGGGCTGGCGGAGTTGAAAGTAAGCGGAGCCGAGGAAAAGGAAGATGGGAAGCAGGGTTTGGAAAGTGGAAAGTGGAAAGTGCCGCAGGGGGGCTTCGCGCTGGAAAGCGGCAGAAGAAGAATTGTTTGAAAAATAGCGGCGTAGCAGGAGGGAAAGAAGCAGAAAAGAAAGTGCAATCAACGCCCAAACCCACACAGGCAGGGGTACAGAGGCGGCCAGGGCAATTCCTGCGAGGAAGGAAAGCGAAATCCACAGTAAAGGCATGGCGTGGATTCTACATTAGATTACAAATTTCGATTGTTTGATTAACCGAGCGCCACATCCAGGATCATCATGATGACAAATCCCAGCATGGCTCCGCCCGTCGCAATGTGAATTTCTCTCTCCAATTGGGATTCGGGAATCAGTTCTTCAATGACAACATAGATCATCGCTCCGGCAGCAAAGGCGAGCGCATACGGCAAAAGCGGTTTGATAAAAATGACCGCAAAAGCTCCCAGCACGCCAGCAATGGGTTCAACGATCCCCGAGAGTTGACCATACCAAAAGCTCTTGAGTCGGCTCATGCCTGCGCGATGCAGCGGTGCAGCGACGGATGTCCCCTCTGGAAAGTTTTGCAGCCCAATGCCAATGGCCAGCGCAATCGCTCCCGCCAGCGTGGCGGAGGAGTGTCCGTCATGGAGTGCGCCAAACGCCACGCCAATCGCCAGCCCCTCCGGGATGTTATGTAGAGTGATCGCCAATACCAGCAGAACGCTTCTCTGCCAGTGAGTTTTGATGCCTTCCGCTTCTTCGATGGGATACCCGATGTGCAAGTGTGGCAGGACCTTATCCACGCCCCATAGGAAGAGCCCGCCCAAGAGGAATCCCACCGCCGCGGGAAGCCATGCCGGTTGAGACATTTCCTGTGCCATCTCAATCGACGGCGCAAGTAGCGACCAGAAACTGGCGGCGATCATGACACCTGCCGCGAAACCAAGCATGGCATCTAAAAATCTTCGGTTGACATCCTTGAAGAAAAAGACAACACTTGCCCCTACTGCCGTTACAAACCATGTAAAACATGTCGCCAAAAAAGCCTGGCTAATGGGACTTAACCCCGCGAACCATTCATACACCATAGATTGCTCATTTCATGTCGAAATTGTTTCCATAACGATTATAAGACTCAATATTGAAAACAAAACCTGACAACCTTCCTCCAAAATTATTACATCCTGCATCACCCCGAAAGTTATAATCATTCATCATGGCTCAAGCAAAGCTCATTCTCGTCACCGGCGCGACAGGCTATGTCGGCGGAAGGCTCGTGCCCAAACTGCTCGAAGCAGATTACCGTGTGCGCTGTCTCGTGCGCGACCCGTCACGATTGCAGGGACGCGCCTGGCTCAAGAAAGTCGAAGTTACGGAAGGGGACGCGCTCAACCCGGATGAACTCAACTTCGCGATGAAAGGCGTTTCCGTCGCCTATTATCTGATGCACGGCAAACAGGGCAGCAAAGACAGCGCCGAACGTGACCTGCAGGCCGCAAGAAATTTTTCGCATGCCGCTGAAAAAGAAGGCATCGAACAGATCATTTATCTCGGCGAACTCGTCGACCCTGCCGCAAACCTCTCACCCTATTTGCGCTCGCGCCACGAAACGGGATTTGTCCTGCGGCATGGCAAAACACCCGTCACCGAAATTCGCGCAGGCATGATCATCGGCTCCGGGTCGGCTCTCTTTGAAATGATCCGCTATCTCACCGAGCGTGAGCCGGTGCTCACCTGCCCGGCCTGGTTCTTCTCGCAGGCTCAACCCATTGCTATTCGGGATGTGCTCTCGTATTTAGTGGATACGCTCAAGACGCCGGAAGCGACCGGCCGAGTCATCGAAGTGGGAGGACCCTCCCGCCTCACCTATGCAGACATGCTGCTGGGTTATGCCGCCGAGCGGAATCTCCGCCGATGGCTGATCCGCACTCCGTTTTACGCACCAAGGCTCTCCGCGTATTGGGTTCACATGGTCACACCCATTCATTGGCGTGTTGTCGCCCCACTCATCGAAGGCCTGCGCGCGAATCTGATCGTCCGCGATGAAACCGCCAGAAAATTATTCCCTCACATCCAACCCATCGATTATCAAACCGCCGTGCATCTTGCGCTTGGGCGCGTCCAACGCGACAACGTGGAAACCAGTTGGGCTGATGCACTCGTGACCGAAGCAGGCGACATCAAGCCTTATGTATTCACCGTGGAAGATGGCCTATTCATCGAACGCCGTCAAATCATGCTTGACCTGCCCCCCGAAACCGTCTTTCGCTCCTACAGCGGCATCGGCGGCACGCGTGGCTGGATGTACATGGACTGGGCCTGGGCGATCCGCGGCTGGATGGATAAAGCCATCGGCGGCGTCGGTTTGCGGCGAGGGCGACGTCACCCCGACGAAGTCAACACCGGCGAAGCGCTCGACTTCTGGCGTGTAGAAGCTGTGGAAAAAAATCATCTCATGCGCCTGCGGGCCGAAATGATCGTCCCCGGCAAGGCCTGGCTGCAATTCGAGTCCACACCAGTGGAAGGGGAGAAAAATAAAACCCTCTTCACGGTCACCGCATATTTTGAGCCTTATGGCGTCCCTGGCTTTTTATACTGGTATGCCATGTGGCCCTTCCACAAATTCATCTTCGACGGCCTCGCCCGCCGCCTCACGTCCCGCGCCCGCGTCCTGGCGCATGCATACTAATCCAGTAGGTGCGACGCACTCATGCTCATCGGGGTTATATAGAGCATGAATATTCTCTTTCTTCTGCTCGGCTACATCCTTGGCTCGCTTCCCTTTTCAATTTGGATCACACGCTACGTCAAAAACGT
>JAEURI010000078.1 GCA_016789225.1 Anaerolineales bacterium | reverse complement strand
TTTGAGGGGAGTCCGCTTGAGCGTGGCTCAAGCTTGATGAGGCCGAGCAGGCCCAGCACCAGAGCAGAGGCGGCGACGATGAGGAAGGCGCGTTCGAGGGTCACCGGGTCAAAGGTCGGGACCATGCGACTCAGGCCGATTCCCGTCGCGATCAAACCAATGACCATGACCGTGAACATGGTGGCTACGGTCTTGCCGCGCCCGTTCTCGCCGGAAAGTTCCGAGGCGAGCGAGAGATAGGAAACCGCAGAGAGGTTGTATCCCATACCCCACATGCCGAAGGCGAGGATGCCTGCGATAATGCCAAGGGTAAAGTTTTCGCTGATGAGCAGGGCGATCTGTGGCGAGACGGCAACGCCCACCACGCAAAAAATCAGCCCCACCAGAATGTATGGCGTGCGGCGAAACCCGAAGATGGGATGCCGGTCGGAGAACGAGCCGATGGCCACCTGAATGGGTGCCAGTAAATAGGGAAAGATGGCCAGGATAGTGAAGAGGGTCTTGGAAATTCCAAGGTCGAAAATCATTACGCGGTTGAGTGTGCTATTGATGGGCACGAGCGTGATGGCGACAGCAGTGTGAATGAGGGCAAGTTGAAGACGTTTGGTGAGCATGGAGGTCGTTTCGTAGTGTAATGGTGGGTGAGGTGATTTTGTCTGGTAGAAACAAGAATTGTACTTTTTGGTACAGAAAATGCAATATAGATTTATGTAGATTTTTGCTAGAGGTTTGTGAGGGATAAAAATGGACTGCCACCTTCAGGGTGACAGTCCATGAGCTATTATGCTTTTCTAAACTTCCCGATCAGCTCGTTGTAGGTGTGAACGAGTTCCGGCGCGGGGTCTTTGCCGCCGAAGTTGAGGAAGACTTTGAAGGCGGAACTGCCGCGGCGGTCGAAGAACTGGAAGGAGAGCGATTCGTGCTTGTCGAGGTGACTCGGCTTGCGGAAGGCAAAGACCGATGCCAGTTCCCAGCCACGGATGTGCATGTCGAGCGATTTGCTGCGGACGTTGAGAAAGCCATCCTTGTTCGAGAAGCCACCGAATTGACCGAAGGATTCGATGGTGGTCGAACCATTCGAGACGATGACAGTTACATCGCCTAGCGCTTCAAAGGCGCGGATGATCTCTTCCCAGCGGGCGAAGTCGAGTTCGGAGGCGGTGTCACCTTCGAGCGCGCGAAGGATATCCACTTCCGGCACGCGTAATTTGAGCGCCAGCATCAGGGTCATTTGTGAGCGGTCGGTGTTGTAGGCATCACGGATGGCCTGGGCTCTTTCCTCCGCGGTGAGGTCGGGGCTGAGAGTAATATCGGTTTGAAACATATGGACAGTTCTCCTAAATGTAAAGTGGATTCGTTTGTCTTATTTGTGGCGCGTAGTATAATGTCGGCGGTTCGAATAATCTAGATAATTGCTATAAAATTTATCTATATCAGGTTGCGAACTAAAATCAACCTGGTTGAAGATTTATGCCACCCTGAGCGCCAGTGACATACGCGCCATACAGTGTGCTGATGGTCTCCGAGATGCCCGTAGGGATTCTTCGCTCAGAATGACATGATGGAGTCTAATGTCCGTAAGCCTCACCATGCAGCGTTATGCCGCAGAGATATACCGATTACAACAGGACCATGAACAGGTTCCGCTTTCGCTTTTAAGTTCGCACGTCGATTCATCGGCGCAGGCGATCTCGACCATGGTCAAGCGTTTGCAGAAACAAGGTTATCTCGTGCATGAACCGTATCGCGGCGTGCGTCTCACAGAGACCGGCGAAAGGATCGCCATGCCATCCCTGCGTCGCCACCGCCTCACTGAAGTCTTTCTTGTCAAAGTGATGAAATACGATTGGGCAACCGCCCACGATCTTTCGGATGTTTTCGAGAAGGGCGTCAACGATGAGATCGAAGATCGTATGGATGAACTGGCAGGCCGTCCCACACGCTGCCCGCATGGAGAGCCGATTCCCTCCAAAGACGGGGTGATGCCCATCGTCAAGGATATGCCGTTGATCGATGTCGCTTCTGGTTCGGACTGTGTCATCAGCCGCGTGCGAACACATGACATGGAAAAATTGCACTATATCGGCGAGCTGGGACTCGTGCCTGGCACTCCCTTTCATTTGTTCAGCTGTGCTCCATTCAAGGGGCCGCTGCGCCTGCTAATGAAACCTCAAGATCATTTGATCGGTTATGAATTGGCTGCTTCCCTTTGGGTGGAGGTAACCCACACTGGGGAAGGCAATAAACTGCCGCCGCTGAAAACGCCTGCGGTTAAACCACAGAAATAGCAGACTCTGCCTCAGGGCAGAGTTTTTTTTCGGGGAGGAATCAGGCATCGGGTTGTGATGAGGTGGGGTACTTCCTTCCATAATAAATGGTGACATCTGTCCATGTCGAAAAAAGAGGGCTTCAGGAATAATAAGGTCAACCATAACATTTTATAGAGGTTGACCTATGATAGCTGGACAGTTGAGCGAAAGCACAGAAATGTATCTCAAGGCGATGGCCGAGTTGGGGGAGGGTGAAGTGGTGAGCATCAGCCGTCTGGCGGAGCGTTTGAGTGTGACCTCTGTTTCTGCCAATGAGATGGTGAGGAGATTAAGCGAGCAGGGGCTGGTATCGCATTTGCCATATAAAGGCGTCAATCTGACTTCGAAGGGGCGTGATGTTGCCTGTAATGTTGTCCGCAGGCAACGGTTATGGGAATGTTTTTTATACAACCATTTGAAGCTCGAATGGGCGCAGCTATATGAGCTGGCCTGTTCGCTTGAGCATGCCACCGCGCCCGAAGTGACCGACGCGCTAGCCGTCTTCCTCGGGAACCCCAAGACCTGCCCGCACGGGAATCCCATTCCTGATGCCGATGGCTGCCTGCCTGAGTTGAATTCCAACCCACTGAGTACTGTGCCGGTTGGGGATACAGTTCGAGTGGTATCTGTTCGAGCCACCTCCACCGAAGTGCTGCGACATTTGCAGAAGCTCAGCCTTCTGCCGGGGCGCGAAGTAACCCTGCTGGAAGCCGCGCCCATGGATGGTCCGCTCATGTTGAAGGTGGGTGACAGGGAAGCGGCTCTGGGATTGCTCATGGCGGAATTCGTTTTTGTTGAACCCATTTCTTGACCAAGGAAACTTTATGATCACATCATGCCAACTTCATCAACTTAAACCCGGCCAAAAAGCCATCATCACCCGTGTTGGCGGACCCAGCGCCCTGCGCCGGCGTTTTGTCGAAATGGGCATCGTCAAAGGCGAGACCATTCTGATCGAGCGGAACGCTCCGCTTGGCGACCCGGTGGAATATTTCATCAAAGGCTATCACCTTGCGCTGCGAAAAGAAGAAGCCGCCCAGATCGAAGTACAACTGTTTGGAGGCGCAGAATGACCGACTTGACCATTGCCCTGGCTGGAAATCCCAATGCAGGCAAGACGACCATCTTCAATGCGTTGACGGGCCTGCATCAACACACTGGCAACTGGCCCGGAAAAACCGTTGAAAAGAAGGAGGGTCAGATCGAACGTGGAGATGTGAAGATCAATATCGTTGACCTGCCCGGCACATATAGTCTGACTGCATATTCTCCCGAAGAGATCATCGCGCGCGATTTCATCATCGAAGAACACCCGGATGTGGTTATCAACGTGGTGGATGCGACCAACCTTGAACGTAATTTGTATCTGACCGTGCAGATCCTTGAACTGGATGTGCCGGTTGTGCTGGCGCTCAATATGACGGACGACTTGCAAAAGAGCGGCGCAAAGATCAATATCGATCAGTTATCCCAATTGCTTGGGAATTTGCCCATCGTGCATACATCTGCGAACCAGGGCAGGGGCATCGATGAGTTGATCGACAAGGCTGTTTACACTGCAAACAAGAAGTGACATATTCATGAACAATTCCACCACCTCCCCACTGTTTCGACTCGATTACGGCGGCAAGCTCGAACGCGAGATCGCCAAATTGCTGGCCGCATTTGAAGAACACAAATTCGATACCGGGCGTTATCCGAAGCGCTGGCTGGCCATCAAATTGCTCGAAGCCGATGCCGATGTCATGGAGCGCGTGCAAACTGTGCCGAATAGTGCGTCGGTCCTTGCGCTTGCAAAACAGGGCGCCGAGCACATCAAGGATATGCTCGGCGACGACGTTGACCTGGTGACGGCTGACCGACGTTATGGCTACATCAACGGTGTGGTGCGGCAGTCGCTTCAGCGTCCGCTGATGGACCGCATCACGCTGACCGACCATATCGATAATATTGTTACGCACAAGTGGCTGGGCCTGCCTGTCTTTTTTGCGGTGATGTATGTGGTCTTCCGATTGGTGATCGACGTTTCCTCGCCTTTTTTGGATTGGACCGATGCGGTCATCAACGGTCCCATCGCGAACTGGTTCCGCTTCATTCTTAATCTGACGGCTGCTCCAGCGTGGATTCATTCCCTCGTCATTGACGGAATCGTCGCCGGAGTCGGAGGCGTTCTGGTCTTCGTCCCTGGGTTGCTGATCCTTTATTTCTTCCTCGCTTTGCTTGAAGATTCCGGCTATATGTCCCGCGCAGCTTTTGTGATGGACCGCTTCATGCGCGTGGTGGGTTTGCATGGAAAATCGTTCATCCCCATGATCCTCGGGTTTGGTTGCGCCGTCCCGGCGGTGTATGCCACACGAACGATTGCCAGCCGCAGAGACCGAATTCTTACAGCTTTGCTGGTTCCGTTGATGTCCTGTTCGGCGCGTTTGCCGGTGTATGTGGTCTTTGGCTTGGCCTTCTTTGGTGCGCGCGCAGGGACGGTTATCTGGGCCATGTATGCGCTTGGCATTCTCGTTGCCATGCTGGCCGGGTTGGTCTTTACGCGGACGATCCTCAAGCCGGATGTCTCCTCGGCTTTTGTGTTGGAGTTGCCGCCCTACCGTTCACCTTCAATGAAGAGTGTCTTGATTCACATGTGGGAGAATACGCGCGAGTTCGTGCGCAAGGCTGGGACGATGATCCTGGCTTCTTCGGTGATCCTTTGGCTGCTGTTGAATCTGCCCTGGGGTGTGAGCGAACAGCGTGACTCATATTTTGGGAAAGTGAGCGGCGCGATCTCTCCGCTCTTTGCCCCGCTCGGGTTTGGTAACTGGGAAACAGGCGGCGCGCTCGTCACTGGTTTCATGGCAAAGGAGATCGTCGTCAGCACCATGAGCCAGATCTATCTCGGCGGCGAAGAGGCCGAAGTTCCCGAAGCGACAACTCTGGGTGAGGATCTGATCGGCATCGGTCAGGGATTTTTGGAGGCAACGATCAGTTCTGGAAAAATCCTGTTGAGCATCATCCCTGGCGTAAACCTTGTGGATGAAGAAGTTGAACGGGAAGATACGGCCCTGAGCATTGCCCTGCGAAACAACTTCACTCCGTTGAGTGCGGCGGCTTTGCTGGTCTTTGTCCTGTTGTATGTGCCCTGTGTTGCTACCCTAGGCGCGATCAAACATGAGTTTGGTTCGTCATGGGCGGTGACTTCGGCCCTGTATCAAACCGCCGTTGCATGGATTGCCGCCTTTATCGTTTACCAGGGTGGGCGCTTGCTCGGGTTGGGATAAATTGTATGTTGACGCAACTGGTCGAATTGCTTGAAAATCGGGAAAATGGCATGAGCCTTTCCGAGATCAGCCGGGCGATGAAGGCCCAGCCATCGGCTGTCCTCTCGATGATTGATCTGTTGGTTCAAAAGGGGAGATTGATCGAGATCGGCCCAGACGGGAAATGCTGCACCACTTGCGGCCTTCAATCGGATTGCAATCTTCTGGCTGCGCGGGGGAAGAGATATGCCTGTGTCCCCCAAGAAAAACAGAGCGTATAGCCATCTGATGAAAAGAAACAAATAAGACAAATTCTCCTTATTTACTCATTTGTCAGTTCTTTTTTATGGTAATAAGTGAATTGTTATGTTAAACTGAAAGTGCTTTCACTATGCTTTCAGAAAGATGCTATGCCTCATAAAAAAATACCTACCATTTACGATGTTGCTGAACTTTCCGGAGTGAGTATCTCCACTATTTCGCGTGTCTTGAATGCGCCAGACAAGGTCAACCCTGAAACCCGCACCAAAGTGATGGATGCCATTGACCGTCTTGGCTTCGTCCCAAAGGCAGAGGCGCGCGCACGCGCCCTAAAAAATACCAACCGCGTTGGGGTCATCACTCCATTCTTTACAGCACCGTCTTTTGTCCAGCGTCTGCGCGGAGCGGCATCCACCTTATCCAAGTCAAATTATGAGCTGGTGATCTATCCGGTCGATTCGGTGGAGCATCTTCAAGGCTATATCTCTTCCATCCCGATCATGAGAAATCTGGACGGGCTTATTATCATGTCCCTTGCGATCGAGGAAAAAGATGCGCGTCGGCTGGTCGATAATGGTATGCAGACCGTTCTTATTGAATATTCACACTATCAATTAAGCAGCATTGTGATCAATGATGTCTATGGTGGGCGGCTTGTCGCCAAGTATCTGGTTGGCAAGGGACACAAATCTTTTGGATTTTTGGGGGATATTGAGCCTCCTGAACGATATGCCATACACCCGGTAAAATCGCGCTTGCAGGGGTTTCAGGATGTCTTGGTGGAATCCGGATTTTCCTTGCCGCAAAAACATATCAAGCAGGCATATTACAGTCAGGAAAATTCGCGCAAGGCAGCCTATGAGCTTTTGAACATGAGCAATCGCCCCACCGCAATTTTTGCCGCATCAGATGTTCAGGCAATCAGCATCATGAAGGTGGCCCGGCAATTGAATATAAACATTCCGAATGATCTTGCCGTAATTGGCTTTGACGACATCGACATGGCGGAATATGTGGATTTAACCACCATCCGCCAACACCTGGACGAATCGGGGCGATTGTCTGCAGAAATGGTTTTGGCCCGTATTAATGAACCGGGGCGGGCCCTGCAAAATATCAATCTTCCACTTACTCTCATCGAACGCCAAACCGCCTGAGGGAGCTTTTACGGGGTCACTGACGAATAGGGGACACTCCCCAGGTGGTAAATTGCCTATTGACTCTCAAAATTAAAAGTGCTATATTATTTATATGAAAGTGCTTTCAAGATAACACTTTCAACTCATAACAGAACCGGCCATTATTCCATTCCCCTACAGGAGGTGCGCCTTATACAAAGTACGAACTGTCCACATTTATGTCAGTATCCAAATTTGTAAATTTCGTGAGGAGAACAATGAATAAGAAATCCCTGTTATGGTCCATGATCAGCCTGTTCGTTTTGGCTTCCATCGTCCTTGCAGCTTGTGGGACTCCGGCTGCCACCGAAGAGGCTCCTGCTGCGACTGAAGAAGCCCCTGCGGCTACCGAAGAAGCCCCCGCAGCGACTGAAGAGGCTCCTGCCGCAACCGAAGAGGCAATGCCCGAAGTTAGCTTTGATTACCCGCCCGGTGGTGCTTTGGAAGCTGCCATCAAGGGTGAATATACTGGAACGACCGTCACCGTGGACGGCGCCTTTGAAGGCAATGATCCCGATGGTGTGAAATTTGCCGAATCCATGAAGGCGTTTGAAGAAGCCACCGGCATCACAGTCAACTATATCGGCAATAAGGAATTTGAAGGCTCCATCGCCATTCGTGTGGATGCCGGCGATGCACCTGATATTGTTGACTTCCCTCAACCGGGCCTGTTCGCCAGCTTTGTACGCAGTGGCGATATTGTGCCGGTTGATTTTATTTCCGATGAATGGCTGTCACAGCAATATAACCCCGGTTGGCGCGAATTCAACACGGTGGACGGAGTAGAGGCGGGTGTCATGCACCGCTATTCAGGCAAGAGCCTGGTCTGGTATCCCAAAAAGGCTTGGGATGCGGCTGGCTATCAGGTTCCCGAAACCTGGGATGACCTGGTTGCCTTGACCCAGCAGATCGCCGATGATGGTGATACCGCCTGGTGTATTGGAATTGAGTCCGGCGCTGCCACCGGTTGGGTGGCCACCGACTGGACCGAAGACATGATGCTCCGCACCACCTCGCTTGAGAACTACGATGCCTGGGTCGCTGGTGACCTGGCCTTCGATTCACCCGAAGTCAGGAAAGCCATCGAAACCTGGAGCAGTGTTTGGTTTAATGACGCCTTTGTAAATGGTGGACGTTCCTCCATCGTCTCCACCTTCTTCGGCGATGCCCCTGGTGGTATGTTCAATGACCCGCCAAATTGCTGGTTGCATCGTCAGGCGAACTTCATCACAAGCTTCTTCCCCGAAGGAACCGTTTATGGCGAAGATTATGGCTTCTTCTATCTGCCGCCGGTGGATCCTGCCTATGGGAAGCCCTTCCTTGTTGCTGGCGACCTGGTTGCCATGTTCAACGACAGGCCCGAAGTCCGCGCTCTGATGGAATACTTCACAACCCCGCAGTCTGCTAGTGGCTGGCTGGAAGGTGGTGGCGCTATCTCCGCTCACCAGACCGCGACGCAAGATATGTATGGTTCAGACCTGGACTATGGTGTTTCCCAACTCGTGGCCGGAGCGACCAGCTTCCGCTTCGATGGGTCGGACCTGATGCCTGGTGAAGTCGGAGCCGGTACGTTCTGGTCCGAAATCTCCAGCTATGTTGCAGGTTCCAAGGATCTTGATGCCGCCTTGCAGGCAATCGACGCAAGCTGGCCAAGATAACGAATAGCAAGTGAAACTTGGGGTGGAAGGTGTGTACTTTGCCTTCCACCCCCCATTTTTTCCCTTATCTTTTAATAGTAAGGAGCTGGCCCATGAACCAAGCAAGTAGCAAGGGAACACAAGATAAATCGGTTGCAGGGGAAATTCTATCTTTCATCGGGCGTGTCATACTGGCTGTTAGTATCCCGCTCATTGCCTTCTATGTGCTGTATTTGGGGTTTCTCTTCCTGCGTGATAGCGATGCGCCGCGTGAAGTGATCACTCTGGTGGCAATTGTTTGGGGCGTGGGAGGGGTTGGCCTGCTTTACTGGGTGTTCAACAACCTGGTGGAGAGGCTGCCGGATGTGTGGCGCGGCAGGCTCCTGCCTTTTGTCTTTGTAGGTCCTGCAATGGCGATTCTCTCATGGTATCTTGCCATTCCCACCTTGCGCACCTTTTGGATCAGCCTTTTCGATCGCGACGGTCCGCCGGAGGAGTTGTCACTGTTTCAACAGCTCGCCAGTGATTCCTTTGTCGGCCTGAGCAATTATATTGCGGTTTTTACGGAAGAATTAATGCTCGAAGCATTTCGTAACAACCTGATGTGGATCATCATTGGCAGCACGTTGTCGGTTGTCTTTGGGTTGTTGATTGCAGTTTTGGCAGATCGCAGCAGTTTTGAGAAGACGGCCAAGTCTTTAATTTTTCTGCCAATGGCAATTTCCTTCGTTGGTGCCAGCATCATTTGGAATTTTATCTATGAATACAGGCCGATCGGACAGACCCAGATTGGATTGCTGAATTCGATTGTTACAAGTTTTGGTGGGACTCCTCAAGCCTGGCCGCAGTGGGTGGCTATCTTACCCTGGAATAATCTCTTCCTGATCGTGATCGTCATCTGGCTTCAGGCAGGGTTTTCCATGGTGCTTTTCTCGGCAGCATTAAAAGGCATTCCTGAAGAATTGATGGAAGCGGCCCGAATGGACGGTGCCACCGAAATCCAGATCTTCTTCCGCATCATGGTCCCCTATATTCGTGGAACGATCATTTCGGTCTGGACGACGATTGTTATATTTACCCTGAAGATATTCGATGTGGTTTGGGTGATGACCGGCGGGCAATTTGGTACCCATGTGATCGCAACCCAGTTTTATCGACAATCCTTCACCAATCGCAATTCCGGTTTTGGCTCGGCGATTGCCATTGTGCTGTTGATCGCTGTCATTCCGGTGATGATCTATAACCTAAAGCAGTTCAGAGAGCAGGAGGCCTTCTAGCATGAAAAGTGGAAAAAGGCAAAAGAAACTGGGTCTACTATTGGTCAATGCGACGCTTCTCCTGCTTGTGTTGTTATGGACCATTCCAACCCTTGGTATTTTCGTCTCATCGTTCCGCAACCGGGAAAAAATTGCCAACACTGGCTGGTGGAGGGTATTCCCTTACCGCGACTGGCAGATGGTTAGGGAGATCGATATCCAGAATTCCGGGCTTGACCCCGATGGTGTGATGGAGATCGAAGGAGCCACCGGAACGTTTGAAGAATTCCGGGCTGGCGTTGAAACCCCGGACGGCAAACGCATAACCTGGATCGGGAATAAACGCCTGGGCCGCGTGGAAGTGCAGGAACAAGTCTGGACCATCGATTGGGATTTTACACTCGACAACTATAAACAGGTTCTAGGCGGCCAGGATTTTGAATTCAAGAAGCCGGATGGCACGGTACAGATCGTCCCTGGCGATAATATGAGCAGCGCTTTCATGAACAGTCTGGCTGTGGCGATACCCTCCACGGCGATTCCGATCTTGATTGCTGCCTTTGCCGCCTATGCCTTTGCCTGGATGAAATTTCCGGGAAGGCGCTGGATGTTCATTTTGATCGTTGCCCTTTTGGTCGTGCCACTGCAGATCGCATTGGTACCTATTTTGCGGGATTACAAGGCGTTGAATCTTAATGGCACATTTCTGGCCATTTGGCTTGCACATACAGGCTTTGGCCTGGCGCTGGCGACCTACCTGCTTTACAACTATATCAGCGGTCTGCCGCGCGATATTTTGGAATCAGCCTTCATCGATGGCGCTTCACACTTTACGGTGTTTACCCGTCTGGTGCTGCCCTTGTCCGTACCGGCGCTTGCCTCTTTTGCCATCTTCCAGTTCCTCTGGGTATGGAATGACTACCTGGTGGCATTGATCTTTTTAGGTGGAAACCCGGAATTTGAATTGGTGACCCAGCGTATGGCCGCCATTGTCGGTTCGCGTGGCAGTGAATGGCATTTGTTGACGGCGGGAGCGTTCGTTTCCATGGCCCTGCCTTTGCTGGTCTTCTTTTCAATGCAGCGTTTCTTTGTGCGTGGTTTGCTTGCGGGCTCAGTCAAGGGCTAACAAGCGGTCAAGTGGACTGG
Source organism: Anaerolineales bacterium (assembly GCA_016789225.1). Taxonomy (GTDB): domain Bacteria; phylum Chloroflexota; class Anaerolineae; order Anaerolineales; family Villigracilaceae; genus Villigracilis. The sequence goes on along the minus strand of JAEURI010000078.1, from coordinate 10,721 downwards.
GCAGCCAGTCCACTTTTGATATGGGAATATAGCGATGCATAAATCTTGGTGGAAGGAAAGTGTTGTATACCAGATCTATCCCCGCAGTTTCAAGGATAGTAATGGCGACGGTATTGGAGACTTGCGCGGCATCATCCAGAAATTGGATTACCTCAAGGAATTGGGGATTGATGTTGTCTGGCTTTGCCCGGTTTATAAATCACCCAATGATGATAACGGGTACGACATCAGCAATTATCGCGACATCATGGATGAATTCGGCACGCTGGCAGATTGGCAGGAATTGCTCGAAGGCATGCATCAGCGTGGCATCAAACTTATTATGGACCTGGTGGTCAATCACACGTCGGATGAGCATCCCTGGTTCGTGGAAGCGCGCAAGTCAAAAGACAACCCGTACAGGGATTATTACATCTGGCATCCCGGCAGGAACGGACGGGAGCCGAATAATTGGGCATCGCATTTCAGCGGCTCGGCGTGGCAGTACGATGAACCCACCGGCGAATATTACCTGCACCTCTTCACGAAAAAACAACCAGACCTTAATTGGGAGAACCCCAAAGTACGTGCTGAAGTCTATGATCTGATGCGCTGGTGGCTGGACAAAGGCATTGATGGCTTTCGTATGGATGTGATCAATATGATCTCCAAAGTGCCAGGTTTTCCGGATGTGCCTGCCCGTAATTCAGACCGCTTCCACCTCGATAATCGATACTTTATCAATGGACCGCGCCTTTTGGAATTTCTTGGCGAAATGAAGCGCGAGGTTTTATCGAAGTATGACATCCTGACCGTGGGCGAAACGCCTTCGGTAACTCCACAACATGCCATTGATTTTACGAACGAAGAAACAGGCGCATTGAGCATGGTCTTTCAATTCCAGCATATGGATATTGATGCAGATATGTCCACCGGAACATCGCGCTCCACCATCAAACCCTGGAGCCTGTTGGAATTGAAGCAGATCACGACCCATTGGCAAAAAGAAATGGAGAACAAAGGCTGGAACAGCATTTACCTGATGAACCACGACCAGCCGCGGGCCGTTTCTCGTTTTGGTAATGACAGGCAATACCGAAATGAATCGGCAAAAATGCTGGCGACTTTCTCGTTGATGCTGCAAGGCACGCCATACATTTATCAAGGCGAAGAGATCGGTATGACCAACGTCGCTTTTGATACGATCAACGATTATCGCGATGTTGAAACTCTTAACATGTATCGTGAACTCGTGGAGGAAAAAGGCGTGGATGCCCAGTCTTTGTTAAAGGTCATCAACGCCAAAAGCCGCGACAACGCCCGAACCCCGCTTCAATGGGATGACAGCCTCAATGCAGGTTTTACCAGCGGCACACCGTGGATCAAGGTCAACCCCAATTACACGAGCATCAACGTGCAGCATGCTTTGGCAGACCCGAACTCCATTTTTTACTATTACAAAAAACTGATCGAACTCCGCAAACAGAATCCCACGCTTGTGTATGGCAGTTACGATCTGCTCCTTGAAAACGATGAAAAGGTTTACGCCTTTACACGCACCTTGCAGAGTGATCGCCTGCTGGTGATCTTGAACTTTGCAGATACAGATGCGGTCTTTAATATGCCGGAAATGATTTCATACTCCAAGGCAGAGTTGTTGAGCGGTAACTATGCTGCCCCTCCGGCTGGAGAGATTCATACCTTTACCTTGCGCCCGTATGAAGCGCTGGTTTATCGCCTGGTGCCATAAGATGATAAATAACAACCTCTGGTACAAGAACGCTGTCTTTTATGAGATCTCGGTCCGTGCATTTAAGGATAGCGATGGAGATGGGCGCGGCGACTTACGCGGGCTGACCGAAAAGCTCGACTATCTTCAAGCTCTCGGCGTGGATTGCATCTGGATCATGCCGATCTATCCTTCGCCCCTGCGGGATGACGGCTATGATATTGCGGACTATTACAGCGTAGACCCGGCCTACGGGTCGCTGGACCAGCTCAAGGTCCTGATCGAAGCGGCGCATCAGCGTAATATCCGCATCATCATGGACCTCGTGCTGAATCATACCTCCGATGCGAATCCCTGGTTCCAGGCTGCTCGTTCTGATAAGAATTCGCCTTATCGCGATTATTACGTATGGAGCGATACCGACCAGATCTATAAAGACGCGCGTATCATCTTTGTGGATACCGAAAGATCGAATTGGACATGGGATGAGCAAGCCGGTCAATACTTCTGGCATCGCTTCTATTCCACACAGCCCGACCTAAACTTTGACAATCCCAGGGTTCAGGAAGAGATGCTAAACGTGGCACGCTTCTGGCTCGACCTCGGCATTGACGGCTTCCGTGCGGATGCAGTGCCTTATCTTTTTGAGCGCGAAGGCACCAATTGCGAGAACCTGCCCGAGACGCACGTTTATTTGAAGAAGCTGCGTTCCATCATGGACGAGCACTATCCGGGGCGAATCCTTTTATGTGAAGCGAATCAGTGGCCCGAAGATGTGCGTCCATATTTTGGCGATGGCGATGAATTTCATATGGGGTTCCATTTCCCCATCATGCCGCGCATTTACATGGCGCTCAAAAAAGGCCGCTTTGAAGACATGGAAGAGATCATGCGTCGCACGCCGCCAATTCCGGAAAATTGTCAGTGGTGCACTTTTTTGCGCAATCACGATGAACTGACCCTTGAAATGGTCACCGAAGAAGAGCGTCAGTGGATGTGGAAGGAATATGCGCCTGAGCCAAATATGAAATTGAACCTTGGCATTCGGCGGCGCCTTGCCCCATTGCTTGATAATGACCGTCGTAAGATTGAACTTGCCAATTCTTTGTTATTCACCCTGCCGGGCACGCCCATTATTTATTATGGAGATGAGATCGGCATGGGCGACAACCTCAACTTGTTCGACCGGAACGGGGTGCGTACTCCCATGCAGTGGGACGACTCGACAAACGGTGGGTTTACTTCCGGCACACCATTTACCGAAATGGTACAGGGCGAATACAGCTGCCAAAAGGTGAATGTTGCAGAGCAGATGAAATCCCCCAATTCCCTGCTGCGCACCATTCAAAAAATGATCGCCCTTCGCAAACAATATGCTGCATTTGGCGGCAGCGATATGGAATGGATCGAAACCGGCAACCCGGCTGTCTCTGTTTATTTGCGCAGGCATGACGACGATGTCATCATTGTTTTCAACAACCTCAGCAATGCCATTCAAACCGTGCAGATCCCTGCGCAGTATCAAATGACCGGGCGTGATCTTTTCTCGAATCAATCCTTTTCCCTTGAACAACAGTTGGAACTACAGCCCTATTCCTATTATTGGTTTCACAAATAGGAATTCGATTTGAGTATGAACGATGGCCGTCAGATTCGCAGGTTTGATAATGAACATACACCCATGTTTACAGGTTGAACCTAATTTCCATATCAGGTTGACAATATGAAAAATAGCACTACCCTTTATGGCGCCATCGAAGGTGGAGGCACAAAATTCATTTGCGCAGTGGGCAGTGGTCCCAATAGTATTCGCGCAGAAGCTCGATTTGCAACGACCACCCCCGAAGAGACAATAGGTCATGTGATCGAGTTCTTCCATGTGCAGGAGGAGAAATTGGGCGAACTCTCTGCCATTGGGTTTGCCTGTTTTGGCCCGCTCGATCCCAACCCTGCTTCGTCCACTTATGGGCATATATTGCCCACGCCCAAACCGGGCTGGACGAATGCAAACGTGGTCGGCCTATTGCGCAAAGAATTCGATATTCCGATAGCCTTTGACACGGATGTGAACGGGGCCGCACTGGGTGAATGGCGTTGGGGCAAAGCACAAGGATTGCAAACTTTCATCTATCTCACGGTTGGCACAGGCATTGGCGGTGGTGCGTATGTCCAAGGGAACTTGTTGCATGGGTTGATCCACCCTGAAATGGGACACATCCCACTCAAACATGATTTGGAAAAGGATCCTTTTGAAGGCGCGTGTCCGTTCCATAATGATTGTTTTGAGGGGCTTGCCTCTGGTGTAGCCATCGAAAAGCGCTGGGGAATGCGCGGAGCCTTGTTGATGCCCGACCACATCGCCTGGGATATTGAAGCGGATTATATTGCGCAGGCACTCACCAGCTATACCATGACACTTTCGCCGCAGCGCATCATCATCGGCGGGGGAGTGGGCTCATTGCCGCATCTCCTGCCCCAGGTCCGAAAGCGGACGCGTGAACTCATTAACGGCTATATTCAATCTCCCATCATCCTTGAAAATATCGAAAGCTATCTCGTCAACCCCGGCCTGGGCAATCGTTCTGGAGTGTTGGGTGCGATTGCGCTTGCTGAACAATCCTTACAGAAAAAGCCATGATCGAGACCCATCAAATTGAAACCGAAGCGCGTAGATCGCTGGCGCGTATTCTTCCCCGCGTCGAGCAGACTCTTAAGCGATCCATCACCAAAGACCCGCAGGCATGGCGGCAGTTCACAGTGCGCCTGCATGATATTTTCCCGTCGCTGCTGTATTTATATGCCGAGGTCTATAGTGAACGTTATGATTTCTTCTATCATCTTGAAGACCTTGTGGAAAGTATGGCGCGTTTGTGGTTCATACGCCCACAAGATTTGCGAGAGCTCGACGATGCCCGTGAAAAGAATCCGCATTGGTTCCAGTCGAATCAAATGTTGGGCGGCGTTTGTTATGTGGACCTCTTCGCCAACAACCTTGAAGGCATTCGAAAAAAGATTCCATATTTTAAAGAACTGGGGCTCACCTACATTCATCTCATGCCGCTCTTCAAAGCGCCCGAAGGCGAGAACGATGGCGGGTATGCCGTCAGCAGTTACCGCGATGTGAATCCCTCGCTTGGCACGATGAAACAACTTTCTTCGCTGGCACGCGATTTTCGCGAAGCGGGCATCAGCCTTGTGGTCGACCTGGTCTTCAATCACACATCGAATGAACATCTTTGGGCGGAACGTGCCAAACAAGGCGATGAAGAATACATGGACTTCTATCGCATCTTTCCCAGCCGTGAGCTGCCCAGCCACTACGAGCAGAATCTCAGGGAAATTTTTCCCGAAGAACACGCTGGTGCTTTTTCCCCGTTCATCATCAACGGCAAAGAACATTGGGTATGGACGACCTTCCATTCCTATCAATGGGACTTGAACTATGCCAACCCCGCTGTCTTCAACCGCATGGCGGAGGAAATGCTCTTCCTTGCCAATCAGGGCGTCGAAGTTCTACGGCTCGATGCAGTCGCCTTTATATGGAAACAACTCGGTACGGGGTGTGAAAATTTGCCTCAAGCGCATACGCTGATCAAAGCCTTCAACGCTGTGGCACGCATTGCCTCGCCTGCGTTGACATTCAAATCCGAGGCCATTGTGCATCCCGATGATGTGGTCAAATACATCTCACCGGAGGAATGCCAGATTTCGTACAATCCTTTGTTGATGGCACTGCTGTGGAATTCGCTCGCCACACGTAAGATCCGATTGCTCTCCCAGGCATTGGCAAAGCGTTTTAAACTCGGCGCTGGTACAGCGTGGGTCAATTACGTTCGCGTGCATGATGATATCGGCTGGACATTCTCGGATGAAGATGCTGCCATCCTCGGCGTGAATGGCGGCGACCATCGTCGCTTTCTCAACGAGTTTTACCGTGGACGTTTCGAAGGCAGCTTTGCACGCGGGCTTCCGTTTCAGGAGAATCCAGTCACTGGTGATTGCCGTATCAGCGGTACCTGTGCCTCGCTGGCCGGACTTGAAAAAGCCCTGCACGAGGAAGGCGAAAAGGAAGTGGAACTTGCCGTCCGCCGCATTTTGTTGATTCACGGCATTATCCTCACCGTAGGCGGTATCCCGCTTATTTATCTCGGTGACGAGATCGGCACCCTCAATGATTACACCTACCGTGACGACCCCGCCCATGAAAGAGACAGCCGCTGGGTACACCGTCCACGTGCTGATTGGGAGAAGTATAAGAAACGGAATAATCTGCATTCGCTCGAAGGACACATCTTCCATGGCTTCCGTACCATGATCGAGTTACGAAAACAAAATGACGTCTTTGCAGGCGGCGAATTGGAGATCATCCCTACAGAGAACGAGCACGTGCTTGGGTTTATGCGCACGCATGACGGCAAGCGTGCCGTGGTCTTCGCCAACTTTTCCGAATCCCCGCAGACGATTGCACCACGTATTATTGGTCAATATTCAATTACCAGTTTGAAGAAACTGCATGGAAGGAATCACGTTTCACCCAATAGCAGTCTCCCCCTGGAGCCGTTGGATTTTGTAGTATTTGGGTAATTCTGGAGGGCGGGTATTCATCCAACTCACATGCATTCAATAACAATAGGGCACGAAGGAAAACTTCGTGCCCTATTGTTGCTTTTGAGATTGATTTATCCAGCGATCTTTTTCAAAGCTTGGCCTAACTTGGCAACTTCTTCAAGCGTGTTGTAATGGACGGCTCCCACGCGTACCATGCCGCCTTTGTCTTCCAATCCAAGCCGCTCGGTGACGTTGATGGCGTAGTAGTTGCCATCCCAGACGTAGATGTTTTCTGCGGCGAGTCTCTCCGCCACTGTATGTGGATGCATGTCCCCGAGGCGGAAGGAGAAGGTGGCGATGCGTTCGTCGAGGCGGCGGGCGTCGGTGTTGCCAAAGATGCGGAGACCGGGAACAGCTTCCAGCGTGGAAAGAAGCGCGCGGCTCAATTCAAATTCATAAGCGTGGACCGCAGTCATCGCTTGTTTAAGAAGAAGCTTACGTCCGTTGTACCCTTCCTCGCGCAGACCATCCACATAGTGCCCGCCGAATTCCTTGCCGAGCCATTCAAAGTATTCGATCGCGCCAAGTATACCTGCAATGCCCTCGTGGTTCTGTGTGCCGGTTTCGAATTTGCCGGGCAGTTCATTAGTAGCGGGACGCACCTTGTAGGCAACCAATTTTTCAAGCAGTTCGCGCTTGCCATATAGGATGCCTGCATGCGGGCCGAAATATTTATAGGATGAGGAAATAAGAAAGTCAACACCAAGTTTTTGCACATCGATGGGGCCATGTACGGCGTATTGAACCGCGTCCACATATACGAGCGCGCCAGCATCATGCGCCATTTTTGTGATTTTCTCAACGGGGTTGACCGTTCCCAGCGAGTTGGAGGCATACCCAATAGCAACCAGTTTCGGCTTGCGTTCGAGCGCCTTTTGCAGATCATCCAGTTTGAGCGTGCCGTCTTCCACATCGAAATCCACCCAGTTGACTTTTACACCTTTGTCCTGTGCGGTCAATACCCAGGGGGTGACGTTGGCATCATGGTCGAGGCGGGTGAGGACGATCTCGTCACCTTCCTTCCATTCGCGCGCGATCGAACGGCTGAGGTGCAGGGTGATGGTGGTCATATTGTTCCCGAAGACGATCTCATCCGGTGAGGCGGCGTTGTAGAAATCCGCCATGGCCTGGTGGGCTTCATCAAGCACGGCATCGGAGGTAATGCTGGTGGCGAACGCTCCGCCATGGTTGGCATTGCATTCGACCAGATATTTTGTAATACGGTCGATGGATTGTTTTGCGACTTGTGTGCCGCCGGGGTTGTCAAAGAAAATAGCTGGGCGGTCGAGTGCCGGGAATTGCGCGCGGATGACGGAAAGGTCGAGTGCCATATGGTAAACTCCGTTTTGGAAATGGGCGTGAGCGGTTATTATAGTCCATCGATGAATGCAGTCTCCGCCCAAATAAATTCCCATAACGGCCTGTATTGAAATGACAGATTCTTCCACAAAACTCAAAGTTGCCATTCATGAAGCGTTTTTGCCCATATTACATCTGATTCTTCCGGTTGTGCGCTGGCTATACAAAAAAAACTACTATCACGAGGCATTGCATCTGAATCGTGAGTTGTTTTCCAATGTCAACAATATCCCTGTTACCGATATGGATTTTGTAAAGACTCGGATTCGTGAGTTTGCAGACGCAAATGGATATGATGCCGGTTATCGTGAAACCTGGGTATCCCACGGGCCGCGCCTTTATCTTTCCCGAAAATGGATAGCGGAAGCAATTGAGAAGGGCACGAACGAACTTATCGGGCTTGACCTGGGCACACGAAGTATTGCGACCGAACTCTGGTCGTTGTGGTTCCCGCAGGTGCGTTGGGGCAATACCGATTTCGATTTGCGCGCGCCTTGGAATGTTCCCACTTCCTCCGTGGATATCATTGTCTGCACCGAACTGGTAGAACATCTCCCTGACGTGCCCAATGGCACCTTCAATGATACTTTTGGTGCAAGCGGTCTGAAAGCGCTTTTAGGCGAGGCGTGGAAGGCGCTCAAACCAGGCGGGTTCATTTTTATTACTACACCTAATGCGACATCCGTCTTGCACATAAAGGCTGTGTTGGAAAAACGCCCGCCCTGGTTCTTTGACAGGCATATTCGCGAATATCTGCTGAGAGAACTTCTAGCTCCGTTGCAGCAGGCCGGGTTTCACATCTCCCGCGCTGAAGATGTACACTGTATGTCGATTTACGCGTATCCAGACTTTATCTATATATATGAATTCCTGCTTGCGAATGGCTATCCAACCGATGGGCGTGGGGATGACCTGTTCATCCTTGCCCAAAAACCGAAGTGACCGTTGAAATAACAGACTTTACTGGTAATAATGAACCTCTTTCGTTTTATCCGTGGATTGTGCTGATTTGCGGTATCTGTGGATTGATTCCGACAACGTGTAATGGATATGGGGAAAACCCTGACGAACAGCACCCCTAGCTAATGACATATGTGGTATCTCCTCCAATGAAATTCAGACGCACTGGTTATATACTAAAGTTAAGTTTACAGAAAAGGAGACATCATGTTCGAAAGAATTTTGTTGGCTGTGGACGGTTCAGACCATGCCATGCATGCAGCACGAAAAGCCGCAGATCTGGCCTGCTGCATGAAATCTGCTGAATTGCGCATTGTGGTTGCCTATGACCCCATCCCATTGTATCTGGGAGAGCCAAATATGCAGATCGCCATCACCAATCGCAAGGGGGAGGCTGAAGAGATTCTGAATACGGTCGTCAAGGAATTGGGGGAAATACCCTGCGAGATCCACACCGAGATCATCGAAGGCGATGCTGCCAGCGCGATCATTGAGGTTGCCAACGTTCGCAAGAGCGATGTGATCGTGATGGGTTCGCGCGGACTGGGCGGGCTGGCTGGTTTGTTATTAGGTAGCACGAGTCAAAAGGTGGTGGCTCATGCGCCCTGTCCGGTTTTGATCGTCAGATAGCCGCCTCGTCGGATCGTTTGGCGAGTTGTTCGGCTTGTTGAAATTCTTCGGGGGTGTTCACGTTCCAAAAACATAAGCCCGATGGGTTGAAGGATTTCAATTCATCGGGCGATAAAGTTCGCACATGGACTTGAGGGAACCAGGCGATGACCTTCCACAGGTCTGCTGTGATTGCGGCTTCAATGGCGGGGAGACAAGTCTCACGGCGATAGAGGGCATGGAAGGGCTCATAGCCCTCTTCTGATTTTGCGATGACCACATCCGCCTCTTCCTGGACCATGAGCCTGTGTGCGTTTTCAATAAGGTTTGGACTCGCGAAGGGCATGTCACAGGCAATAACGGCTACGAAGGGTTGGCTGGCGGAAGCAATCGCAGTGTAGAGTCCGCCCAGGGCACCGCGCCCAGGTTTGAGGTCAGGCATGAGGCGGGCATTAAGGAATGTATAGTCTGCGGGGCGATTTGTCGTTACAATCAATTCATCTGCTATTGTGGAAAACCGTTCTGTCACACGTTGAATTAGAGGCTTTCCCAGAAAAGGTTTGAGGGCCTTATCCTCTCCCATACGAGAGGACTGCCCGCCCGCTTGAATGGCTATTGTTAACATGGTTATATTATAGATGAAATGAGCGCTCTCGCAAATCTACTCGACAGGCTGACGGTGGAAGGTGAGTTGTACGAAAAACTCCCTGATGATTCAGTGCGCTGTTTTGCCTGCGGACATCGCTGCCTGATCCGCGAGGGCAAGCGGGGGATATGTCAGGTGCGTTTTAACAAAGGTGGGAAGTTACTCGTGCCGCACGGTTATGTGGCAGCCTTGCAAAGCGACCCTATTGAGAAGAAGCCGTTTTCTCACGTCATGCCTGGCACGAACGCGCTTACATTTGGAATGTTGGGATGTGATTACCATTGCGCTTATTGCCAGAACTGGTTGACTTCACAAGCCATGCGCGACCCGGCTTCGGATGTGTCGGCGCAATTCGTGCGCGAAATGACGCCGCAAATGATGGTGGATTATGCCCGGCGGACGAAGGCTTCGGTGGTGGTTTCTTCCTATAATGAGCCGCTCATCACCAGCGAGTGGGCGGTGAAGATTTTCAAAGCGGCAAAACAGAACGGGCTGATGTGCGCGTACGTCTCCAATGGGAATAACACGCCGGAGGCGATGGATTATCTGGCCCCGTATCTTTCCGCTTATAAAGTAGACTTGAAGTGCATGAACGATAAAAATTACCGCAAACTGGGCGGAACACTTCAGCACACGCTGGATGGGATCAAACGCGCGCGTGAGCATGGTTTATGGGTGGAAGTGGTCACACTGGTCATTCCCGGCTTCAACGATTCAAATGAGGAGTTGTGGGATGCTGCGCGTTTTCTGGTCGAAGTTTCAAAAGATATTCCCTGGCATGTGACTGCTTTTCACAAAGATTACAAAATGACTGAGCCAGATAATACCGAC
>JAEURI010000160.1 GCA_016789225.1 Anaerolineales bacterium | reverse complement strand
GCCTTTGAAAAAGGCGATACGAAAGATCTTGACCGCGTCATTCCGCCCACTGACCCGGCTTCACGCCAGTCCTTGTTTGTCCTTCGTTCTACGAAGACCGGTTACGAACTTGAAACGCTCCCGTCCATTGATGTATTCTTTCCCGTCCTGCATGGTCCCTTTGGTGAAGACGGTACCATTCAAGGTTTGTTTGAAATGGCAGATGTTGCCTATGTCGGTGCTGGGGTGGCAGGTTCGTCTGTTGGCATGGACAAGGGCATCTTCAAAGATGTGATGCGTGCGAACAATATTCCGCTGGTTGGGTCGCTGATGATATTGCGCGGTGAGATCGAAAACGATATGGACGCCGTCATCAAAAAGGCTGAAGCGTTGGGTGAGTATCCGTTATTCACCAAGCCTGCCAACCTCGGTTCTTCGGTGGGCATCAGCAAATGCACAAATCGTTCCGACCTTTCTGAGGGCTTGATGGATGCCGCGCGTTATGACCGCCGCATCATCATCGAAGCGGGCGTGAAGAATGTGCGCGAGATCGAAGTCAGCGTGCTGGGGAATGAGAATCCGCAGGCATCGGTTTGCGGCGAGATCCTGCCGAGCCGCGAGTTCTACTCATATGAATCAAAATACGTGGACGGTACATCCGGTTTGTTGATCCCCGCTCCGCTGCCGGAAGATGTTGCTAACCAAATTCGTGATTATGCCGTCCGCGCTTACAAAGCCATAGACTGCGCAGGCATGGCACGTGCCGATTTCTTTATCGAGAAGGATACGAACCGGATTTACCTGAACGAGTTGAACACCATCCCCGGTTTCACTTCCATCAGTATGTATCCCAAACTATGGCAGGCAAGCGGTCTGACCTATGCTCAACTGGTCGACCGTCTGATCGAACTTGCCCTCGAACGAAAAGCCCAGCGTGACCGCACCGAACATCGGAGGAGCGCATGACAAAACGCGATGCCTCCCGTGCAGAACAGGTCCGTCAACGCCGCTCCGTGCGTTCTGCCAAGGAATTGGAACAGACCACCAAACGCGCTCTCAAGCCGATGGTTAAGGTCACCTCGCGTACACCTTCGGTTCCGATTGTGATCGTTCCCAGAGAGAAAGAACGCCGTCGCTTCAAAATTGCCCTGGGCCTGCCTGAGTTCCATTTAAAACGGCCCAAGTTTTCCATGCCGCGTTTCCGCGCAAACTGGCGGCTCGCCTCATTTATCATCGCCTTGATGCTCGGCGTTGCGCTTGCACTCGCGTTCTACCTTCCATATTTCTATGTGCCATCCGCGGCTGTGTATGGAAATAACCGCATCACCAGCGATGAGATCAATGGTGTGCTGGGGATTGCAGGCAATTCCATTTTCTCCATCCAGCCGCGCGAAATGGAACGCCGCCTGCGCCTGAACTACCCTGAATTAACCTCGGCGAATGTGGAAGTGTTCCTGCCGAATACGGTCCAGATCACGGTTACAGAACGTCAACCTGTGATTCTCTGGCAGCAAAATGGCGGCTTTACCTGGATCGATACCACCGGCGTCGCATTTCGACCGCGCGGCTCGGCAGAGGGAATGGTCGTCGTCACTGCAATGGATGCCGTGCCCGCAGGGACATTCATATCGAATGACCCCTACAGCCCGCCGCCTTTCCTTTCACAGGAATTGGTGGATGCGATCCTCGCTCTTTCTCCGCTCGTGCCTGCCAACACGACCATGACCTATACCGTCGCTGACGGCTTGGGCTGGATCGACCCGCGCGGCTGGCGGGTCGCCTTTGGCACCACGGCAGAAGATATGCCCTTGAAAATGCGCGTATATCAATCCCTGGTTGACTCGTTGACCCAGCGTGGCCGAACGCCCGTATTCATCAGCGTTGTTCACCCCGACGGTCCTTTTTACCGCATGGCGGCAACCGTTCCCGAAGAAACTATAGAAGAAAATCAGTGAGATGGCATCAAAATGGAAGAGATAGTTGTCGGTATTGACGTAGGCACAACCAAGGTTTGCACCCTTGTTGGAAGAGTGGAGGACGATAAGTCCGTCCGCATTCTCGGCGTGGGCATTGAGCCTTCGGATGGCATCCGCAAAGGAATTGTGGTGGATCTGGCCGCCGCCTCGCAAGCCATTAAACGCTCCGTGGAAAAAGCGGAAGGTACATCCGGCATGGAAATCACCACCGCGCTGGTCAGCCTTGCTGGCGCGCATGTGTCTTCGGTCAATAGCCGCGGCGCAGCAGGTATACCCAGCGGAATCATCGACGTGGCCGACCTTGCGCGTGCGCTCGACCAGGCCCAGGCCATCGCCATCCCGCATGATCGCGAGATCATTCATGTCATTCAGCGCGGCATTTCAGTGGATGGGCAGGAGGGCGTCAAGACTCCTGTTGGCATGCACGGTTACAAACTCGAAGTCGAAACGCACATCATCACTGCCGCCAGCGCCACTGCCGATAATTTACGCCAATGTGTCGGCGCGGCAGGTGTGGAGATCCAGCAATTTGTTTTGAATCCGCTTGCCTCGGCTGAGATCGTATTAACTGAGCAGGAACGTCAGATGGGCGTGGCAGTTTGCGACATCGGCGGCGGCACCACCGACCTTGCCATTTATGTGGATGGCGATGTCTGGCATACGATGGTGCTGGCAGTCGGCGGCAATCACATCACACAGGATATTGCGCACGGTCTGCGCCTGCCCATGGCCCAGGCGGAGGAAGTGAAAAAACAACAGGGACATGCCGCCAAGTCCGATATCGGAGGCGATGAATTTTTCCACATCCGGCCCTTCGGCGAGGACAATGATGTCCGCATCAATCGCCAGGACCTGGCCCATATCATTGAAGCGCGTGTCGAAGAAACCTTTAGCCTCATCCTTCAAGAGATCAAACGTTCCGGCTACGATGGTCTGCTCCCCGCCGGAGTGGTCCTAACCGGCGGCACCTCTGCATTGCCCGGAATCAGTGGTGTGGCAAGTGAAATATTGAGCATGCCCGTACGCACCGGCCAGCCACAAGACCTAAAAGGACTTGTAGATAAACTTAATTCGCCCATGTATTCCACCAGTGTGGGATTGTTGCAATGGGCAGTGAGTATGCACGATCATCAAATTGCGGTTTCAAGCGGAACCAAACGCCGCAGAACGCGAGGTGAGTCATCCATGAAATTTGATTCTGTAAAAGATTGGTTCAAGCGCTTGTTGCCCTAATATGGATATGAGAAAAGATTCACAATATGTGAATTTTGGTCAATATTAACCCTGTTAAAAAAATACATTCTCGTTTAAGATATGGCATATTCCTTGCCAGGAGGAACAAATGGATTCGAATACGAACAAAAGAAATCTGCAGACCGAAGCCTTCGCCCGCATCAAAGTGATTGGTGTTGGCGGCGGTGGTCAAAATGCCGTCAACCGCATGATGGAAGAAGGCATTCAAGGCGTTGAATTCATTGCTGCGAACACGGATGCCCAGGCGCTTACCCTTTCGCGTGCGCCTGTTCGTGTGCGCCTCGGCGATAAGATCACACGCGGGCTTGGCGCAGGCGGCGACCCTGAAATCGGTCGCAAAGCCGCCGAGGAATCTTCCGACGAACTTTACAACGTACTCAAGGGTGCGGACATGGTCTTTGTCACATCCGGCATGGGTGGTGGTACCGGGACCGGAGCGGCCCCTGTCGTTTCGCAGATCGCCAAGGAATGCGGCGCGCTCACCATCGGTGTAGTCACCCGCCCGTTTACCTTTGAAGGCAGCCGCCGTGCCCAGTCTGCTGAGGCGGGTGTGACCAAGATGAAGGAACACGCACACACCCTCATCTCCATTCCCAATGACCGCCTGCTGCAACTGGCCGATAAGAAATCATCCCTGCAAGATGCCTTCCGCATGGCGGACGAAGTTCTGCATCAGGGTATTCAGGGTATCTCTGAACTCATTACCATCCCTGGTCTCATCAACCTCGACTTTGCCGATGTCAAAGCCATTATGTCTGAGGGCGGTGCGGCGCTTATGGCCGTGGGACGCGGCACAGGCGATGATCGTGCCAAGACTGCCGCTGAGCAGGCCATCTCCAGCCAGCTGCTCGATATCACCATCGATGGTGCGCGCGGTGTGCTTTTCAACGTCACTGGCGGGTCCAATATGACCCTCTTCGAAGTCAACCAGGCTGCCGCCATCATCCGTGAAACTGCACATCCCGATGTGAATATGATCTTCGGCGCTGTCATCGACCCGAACATGGGTGATGAGATCCGTGTGACCGTCATCGCAACCGGATTTGAGCGCAGTGGCGTTGCCCGTCGTACCCTCGAACGCCTCCCGCGCGGTAACGAGAAGCCTGTTTCTGTGGCCAATACGCCTTTTGCCCGCCCAAGCGAATCTGTAAGTGTGAACGCCGAAACCCGTTCCTCGGCAGATGTGAAATCCCAGCCTGCGCCGAGCATCAATGCAGACGATCTTGATGTTCCAACTTTCTTGAGAAATCGAAGATAATCGATTTACAAATCCCTAAAGGTTTTCATAGCCTTTAGGGATTTTTTATACAGTCCTCGCAAGGGGACTGTATTATTTTTATTACAGTGGGGATGGTAAAATAAGGTCGATGAAAGCCACCCTCCCTCAACCTGAACATTATTCCTACCTCAAACACCGCAAGCAGCTGGTACGGCAGATCATTCTACCCGTTGTGTTGAGCGCTGTCATTCTCGCCGCCATGGTCGTATGGATCAGTGTTGCCACTTTCCAGCAGGGCGGGGATGTGGGCCGTTGGGCTGCCATCTCCACCATCTGGGTCATCATTCCCATGCTCCTGGGCGGGCTGATTGTCCTTGCCATCCTGGGCGGTTTGATCTACCTAATGATGCGCCTTTTGGGTGCATTGCCCTACTATACTGGCCTCGCACAGGATTACATATTCATTGCAAGAGGGTATATTATTCGCGGCGCGGATATGGCCGTCAAACCGATTCTGGCACTGAACGGCTGGCTTGAATCCATCAAAGCCTTTTTTGAAAGGATGACACCATGAAAAGAACAAACGTACTTCTCGGCGGCGCCCTTATTGGCGCACTGACGGGCCTTGTGGCCGCCATGCTGATCGCGCGTCGTGCAGAAAAGAATGAAACTGAAACGGCCATTACCGCAGGAGAGGGCATAAAATTAGGCGTGCTGGTTTTCGGCCTTTTGCGCGCTATTGCATCTCTTGGAGACGATTGATCGTTCCAGGGGTCGCAATCGACGGTTTCGCTCGCAGTTTTTGACAGGAGGTCAGCACACTTAAAGACTTAGGAGAGTGAATGTCTGAAAAGACCCCACTGCAAAGAGATGATTCATTTATAGATGTTTTCAGAGGGCATGCTGCTGTCATGCTTCTGATCGACCCGGGATCAGGGAGGATTTTGGATGCAAACCAGGCAGCTGAAAAATTCTATGGCTATACCATTGACCAGTTCAAAAGGCTGTATATAACAGATCTTAATCAACTTCCGCCGGAACAGGTGGAGGTTGAACGCAGGCGTGCGCTCGACCGCAGACAAAGTTATTTCATTTTTCCACATAAACTTGCTAATGGCGAAGTCCATACAGTGGAGGTCCATTCCTCTCCAATTAAACTGAACGGAAATGAAATTCTGTTCACCATCGTTCAGGATATTACCGAACGCGTACAGGCAGAGGAGGCTTTGCGGACATCCGAGGCGGAATTGCGCGCCCTGTTCGTATCCATGCGAGACTCGGTTTTGATCGTGGATCGAAACGGAACGATTCAGGACATCGTTCCTCAACATGTGGATTCAGCGCATAAATCCCGGGAAGTATCTTATGGCTTGGGCCTGCGAGATGCTTTCCCCGCCGCGGAGGCCGAGAAATACCTTCAGGCGGTCCGGCGTGTATTAGAGACCAAACGAACGACAGAGATCGAATACCAGTTGAAGGAACAAAACGCAATCAGCGTATATGAGGCGACGATCTCCCCGATTTCGGAAGACCGTACCCTATGGGTGGTACGTGAGATCACAGAACGTCGACGGATGGAGAACGCCTTGCGTGAATCAGAAGAACGTTATCGTTCCCTCTTCGATTTCATGATGGACGGCATTTATCGCAGCACCCACGAAGGCCGGTTCGTGGATGTCAACCCTGCCATGGTTAAGATGTTCGGCTACGCTTCACGGGAGGAAATGCTGAATATTGATATCAAAAAGGAATTGTATTTTTCACCGGAGGAAAGGGGCAGCCACATTCTGGATACCGGCATGGAGGAGATCGAAGTCTATCGGATGCGCCGCAAGGATGGCTCCGAAATCTGGGTGGAAGATCACGGGTATTATATTCACGATGAACATGGAAACATTCAATTTCATGCAGGCATGCTCCGGGATGTGACCGAACGTATCAAGGTGGAAGAGGCGTTGCACCAACGTCTGATGGAGCTGGAGGCGTTGTATAAGGTGTCCGCCTCCTTGAGGACCGTACAGATATTCAACGAGGCATTGCCTCAGTTGATGGACCAGATCCTGCTTGTGCTGGGAACAGACTCCGGCTCGGTGATGCTCCATCAGGTTGAGTCTGGAGAATTGCGCAGTGTTTATCAACGCGGCTGGTTCAAGAACCTGCAGGATGTTCCGGTAAGAGTGGGAGAGGGAATTGCTGGAAAAGTATTTGCCACCGGCCAGCCGTACGTCAGCCCGGAATTTGTAAAGGATACCCTTCCGCGTTCTGAGGGAGTCAGAATGATCCCGGCCGGTTGGGGGGGAGCCTGTCTTCCCATTCTTGCTGGTATGGAAAAGGTGGGCGTGTTGTTTGTTTCGGTAAAGTTGCCCAGGCAACTTAATCCAGAGCAAATGAAACTCCTTTTGTCACTGGTTGAGATCGCAGGCTCCACTCTTCATCGTACTCGCTTATATGATGAGACGGCGCGCCGGGCCAGGGAATTCGAATCCCTTTATGAAACGAGCAAGGCGCTTTCCGAACAGACTGACCTGAAATCATTGCTTATGAGCATCACCGATGCTGCCAAACGGTTATTGAATGCCAGCTCAAGCGGAATGTATCTGTTTGATACGATAACGCAGGACCTTGTCCTGACAATGGATACAGCGTCCTATCTTCCTGCTGGTTCACGTTTACAACTTGGCGAAGGAGCGGGTGGGTATGTAGCGCAAACCCGCGCTCCTTTACGTGTGAGCGATTACTCCCAATGGGAGGGACGTTCTTTGAAATATGAAGGGGCTCCCATTCGTGCAGTATTGGAAGTTCCCATGTTGTATGGCGGCGAGTTAATCGGCGTTCTGACCGTGGACGAAGTTGGTGATTCGACACGTACTTTCACTGAAGATGATGAACGCCTACTTACCTTATTTGCCTCCCAGGCTGCCGGAGCCATTCACTCAGCGCGGCTACGTGATGAGGCGCTTCAACGTCTGAAGAACCTCCAGACCTTGTATGCCGTCGATAAGGCCGTCGCCTCCAGCCTCGACCTACGCATTACATTAAACATCCTGCTTAGCCATGTGGTGGAGCAATTGGATGTGGATGCAGCTGATGTATTGCTTCTTCATCCCTACGAGCAGACTCTGAACTTCGCCGCGGGGCGCGGCTTTCGCACCCATCAGATCGAAAGCGCGGAGGTTTCACTCGATGACAAGTACGCAGGTCGAACCGTGCTTGACCGGCGCATACTTCAGATCAACGACGCATCACAGATCGTTGACAACCCGCCCTTCGCTCGTTTGTGGGCAGATGAGGAATTTTCCAATTACATCTGCGTTCCATTGATCGTTAAGGGCGAGGTCAAGGGAGTTCTGGAAGTCTATCGCCGTTCCAAGTTTACGCCCACCCGCGAGTGGCTTGAATTTCTGGAGACTCTCGCCAGCCAGGCCGCCATCACCATCGACAATACACAGATGTACGATAATCTTCAACGGGCGAACATGGAGCTTGCCATTGCTTACGAAGCGACCATCGAAGGTTGGTCGCGCGCATTGGACCTGCGTGATGAAGAGATCAGCGGGCATACCCAGCGCGTCACCGACCTCACTTTGGCATTGGCAAAAGCAGTAGGTATAAAAGATTCCGAGATTCAACACATTCGCCGTGGTGCGCTCCTGCATGACATTGGCAAGATGGGCATTTCCGATGATATTCTCCTGAAAAAAGAGGAACTGAACGAAACAGAAATGGAGGAAATGCGCAGACATCCGGCCATTGCCTACCAGCTTTTATTCCCCATTCAATATCTGCGTCAGGCTCTCGATATTCCACATTGCCATCATGAAAAATGGGACGGCACAGGCTATCCACGCGGATTGAAAGGTGAACACATTCCGCTTGCCGCGCGTATCTTTGCCGTGGCTGATGTTTGGGATTCGCTCCTCAGCCCGCGCCCTTATCGCCCGGCCTGGACGCGGCAACAAGTTCTTGACTACATCAAAGAACAAAGCGGAAAACATTTCGACCCGCATATCGTGGAGGTCTTCCTGGAAGTGATAAAAACCATTCAGTGATCCTTTATGTCGCAAGTTGGGGTGCTTCTTGACAATATGGAACACAAGTTCTAAAATCCATACATGGACTTCATTTCAAAACGAACCTACCGACGCTTTCTCCTCGCCTCACAAGGACTTTGGCCTGGTCGGCGATACCGGGGCCTGATCGGCACTGAATCCGCCTTGCGCCAGATGCAGGCATTGCAACTCGACCCGCTGGTCATGGTCGCCCGCAGTCAGGATATCGCCATGTACGGGCGTGTCCTTGATTACAAGCCCGACCTGCTTTATAAAATGGCATACGAAAAGCGAAAAGCTTTCGATTACGGCGGCTGGTTGATGATGTACCCCATGCATGAATTCCCATACTGGCAGTTACACATGCAGCGCCGCGCCGAAAGGGGCCTGCGCTACGAATCCTTTTCCCATCCGCCAAAGGATGTGATTAAGTTCGTGCTTGATGAACTGCGAGAAAAAGGCCCGCTTGGAAATCGTGACATCGAAGGCGATGCCGTCAAAGCATGGAGTTATCGCGGGCGCAAGGAAACCTCTGTTACCTTATTCTATTTATGGCTGATCGGGGAGGTCATGATTACAAATCGCAGAGGCTTCGACCGCATCTATGACCTGCGAGAGCGAGTCCTGCCTGCCGAATATGATTATGCCGCTCCTGTGGAGGAAGCAGAAGATTTCTTCGGTAAAAAAAACATCTCCTTTTTAGGGATCGCCCGTGAAAACTCATGGAAGACTGGCCTTGGAGATTTTATTCATCGCAAAGTGTCGATAGAGGAGGGGAAACAACGCATCGAACATCTCATCGAAAAGGGAGAGGTTTTGCGGGTGGGCGTCGAAGGCTTCAAGGAAAATTTCCTCATCTTAAACAGCGACCAGCCTTATCTGTCGGAGTTGGAGGCGGGGCGAATCCCCAAGGCATGGAAGCCAAAAGGTCCGACCACAGATGAAGAGGTCACCCTCCTTGCCCCGTTGGAAATTGTCAGTGCGCGCGGACGGGCAAAGCGTGTTTTCGATTTTGAGTATGTGTGGGAGGTGTACAAACCTGTGCATCAACGTAAGTGGGGCTATTACACCCTGCCCATTTTATACGGCGATGACCTGGTTGCCCGCCTTGATCCGAAATTGGACCGTAGCACCAACACCCTGCACATTCTTGGCTTTTGGCTTGAGGACGATGCTCCAAAGGATGATGCGTTTGCAAATGCGCTTGCCCGCGGATTGCAACGCTTTGCTGAAATGATCGGCGCGCGTAAGATCGATCTTGGCGGAGTGAAGCCCACGAGACTGCGTGCCCACTTGAAGAGGGAGATCAAACTATAGCGCTTGGGTGTTCGAAATTAACCCTGTTTTCAAATCTGCCAACCGTATCCGAATTGGCCACGCAGTGCTTGACTTCATATGAGAGACGTTATATATTAACAAGATACATGCTAGGCAAGTAGTATTTTGTAGAATTTATTTTTTGTTCTAGTGTTCTAGAGACTGCCATTCATTGCCCGGCATGAACAAATAAATATCGATTTGGCAAAGTCGGAGCATCTGACTTTGTTTGTCGTTTTGTATATATCTGGAACGACAAAAGGGGAGAAATCGAAAGGATACGTCTACAATGCCTTCGAGTGATCCCGCAAAGTATACGAAAAGCCCTTCGCAAGAAACACAAACACACGCGCATTTTCTTTTACTTGCCTTGAGTCGGGCGGCGCAATCTATTCAACGTGCGCGCACGGCTGAAGATTTTTACCTTGCGGTCGGCAGAGAGATCAATTTTTTAGGTGGGGAAGTCACTCTGCTTTTGCTCACCGAAGATCGCCAATCCCTTTCAATTGCCTACACATCCTATTCTCCGACTTTGATCCGTAAAGCTGAAAAGCTGACCGGATTAACCCTGCAAGGATATCGCTTGCCGCTTATCAAAGATGGTATTTACGAGCGGACTCTTTATGGAGGCACAGCTGTATTCGTTGATTCGATCTTCGAAGCGATGGCTGAGATCCTGCCAAAAGCTGTTCACCCCTTTATTGGCGCATTGATATCCGCCTTTAATCTTCGTCAGGGAGCTCTGGTGCCTTTGCGCGTGGATGATGAGGTGTTGGGGTTATTAAAGGTCAATGGCTCATTTTTGAGTGTGTCGGACCTGCCTGCCATGGATTCGTTTGCAGGACATATCGCGGCCGGTCTTTACAATGTGCGCCTGACTCAAAAGCTTCAAGATGAATTGTCCGCACGCAGGGAGGCGGAAGAGGCGTTGCGTGCTTCACAGTCCACGTTTGAAGGCATTTTTAATAGCGTTACCGAAACCATTTACATTCAGGATGAAAATGGCGTGTTCCTGGATGTGAATTTGGGCGCTGAGAAAATGTATGGCTATTCACGCCAGGATTTTATCGGGCATACGCCTGAATTTCTCTCTGCGCCTGGCAGGAATGATCTAAATAAAATTTCAAGTTATTTGCAACAGGCGTTCAATGGAGAGCCAGTTGAATTCGAGTTCTGGGGCATCAAAAGGGATGGCACGGTTTTTCCAAAGGATGTGCGTTTGACTGCCGGGATGTACTTTGGCCGGAAGGTTGTTATTGCGGTTGCGCGCGACATCACGGAGCGGAAAAAATCGGAGGAAGCGCTGCGTTCGAGTCAGGCCAGGTTCCTTGCCCTTCTGGATTCCGTCCCGGATATTTTGTTTGTAATGACCCTTGATGGGGTTTATATCGACTACTATACATCTCATGCGGTTCAGTTATTTGCCTCCCCTGCTGAGTTTATAGGAAAGAATATTCGTGACATCATGCCGGAGCAGGTCGTTAATGATTATTTTTCCTGTTTGGAGCGTGTTTTGCAAACCGGGGAGAGTCAACTCTTCGAATATTCCCTCAACCTGTCAGGCAGGGCTTATGCTTTTGAAGCGCATGTCGGCGCCTACAAGGACGGAAATGTCCTGTGTGTTGCCAGGGATGTGACCGAGCGCAAGCAGGCAGAGGAATCCATACGTCAAGCAGAGAAGCGCTTCAAGGCATTGATCGAGAATGCACCGGATGGAATTTCTCTGGTAGGCTTGGATGGGAAGATCAAATATGCCAGCCCGACTGCCAGGCATATGTTCGGTTATGAGGGTGAAAGCTACCCCTTGGAAGATCCCATGGAATTTGTTCATCCGGAGGACGTAGGTATTGTTTTGAACGGGATGGCTGAGTTGGTTGCTGATCCGTCTAAGAGCCCCACGCTTCAATACCGATATAAGCATAGGGATGGTTCCTATCGTTGGGTGGAGAGTACCTTTAGCAATCAGTTTACAGAGCCGGGGGTTGAGGCGATCGTCATCAATTTTAAAGACATCACAGAGCGTAAAGAGATGGAGAAGGCACTTTACGAGAGCGAAAAGTACTATCGCGCCTTGATCGAAAATGCAACTGATGGGATTCTAGTTGTTAATTCAGAAGGCAAGATCAGTTATGAAAGTCCCTCGGCGGCCCATTTATTGGGGTATGGCCCCGGGAAATTGATCGGGATGAATTCATTTGATTTGATCCATCCGGATGATCTGGCAGAGATATTCGAGACGTTCATGAACGGGTTGGGGAATCCCGGTCAAATTCATCGTGGTGAATATCGCTTGAAGCATCAGGATGGCGAATGGCGTTATTTTGAGATCGTCAGTCATTACCTGATGGATGACCCTGTGATTATGGGGATCATTATCAATGGGCGGGATATCACCAAGCGTAAGCAGGCAGAGGAAGCCCTTAAAGAAAGCGAACGAAAGTTCCATGATGTGATCGAAAAATCTACAGATGGCATCACGCTTTCCGATGAAAGCGGGCGCATCATTGAATTCAATGATGCTTTTGAGCACCTGAGCGGATACAAACGCGAAGATGTACTTGGCAGATTTTTATGGGACCTGGCATTTGACTTGATGCCTGAGCAGCCGAATGCGGCAGAATATTCCAAACAGATGAAGAGGGATATCGAAGGAGCCCTTCAGAGTGGCGACTCTTCATCTTTTCAAATTACAAAAGAAGTCGCATTTCAGCGTCCTGATGGCTCGTTGATACACGTTCAGATGCGCTTATTCTCCATTCCAACGGAAAGAGGCCGCCGCCTTGGGTGTATCTCACGCGATACTACCAAAATAAAAGAAGCAGAAGAAAATCTAAAGGCACAAAATCAGAATCTGCACAGTCTTTATCAAATGACGGCAACGCTTAATAAAATAGTGGTGATTGAGGATATTTACAATGCCGCCCTGGACAGTCTGCAAAGTACCCTGCGGGTTGACCGCGTATCCATTTTATTGCTTGATGTAGATGGGGTGATGCGTTTCAAGGCATGGCGCGGATTGTCGGAAGAGTATCGCAAGGCGGCAGAGGGACATTCACCCTGGAAGCCGGATGTGATGGATCCTAAACCTGTCTTGGTACCGGATGCTTACCAGGATTCCGAGTTGGAATCGCTTTACCCCGTTTTCAAAAAAGAGGGCATTGGAGCACTGGGTTTCATTCCATTGACTCATCAAGGCAGGCTGTTGGGGAAGTTCATGCTCTATTTTGACAAAGCGCATCCTTTCACAGAGGATGAGATTCAACTTTCCCAGACCATTGCAGGGCATGTTGCCTTTGCCATCTTCAGACAACAAGCCGAGAAGGCCTTGCGCAACAGTGAGGAACTTTATCGCATTCTTTATGAAGATAACCCATCCATGTATTTCACGGCAGATGAGAACGGGTTGATTCTTTCCGTCAATAAATATGGTGTCGGGAAATTGGGATTTTTACTGGAAGAACTGGTCGGGCGTTCCATTCTCGATCTCTTCCATCCTGATGACCTGGGCATTGCCAAAGGGCAGATCGAGGCCTGTTTGCAGAATCCCAGGCATACAGTACAGATAGAGGCGCGCAAGATCCGCAAGGATGGCAGTATGCTTTGGGTGCGGGAATCAGCCTGCACCACCCATGATATCCATGGGCGATTGGTGATCCTCATCATTTGTGACGATATTACGGACGTAAGACAGACACAGGGGGCACTTGCTGCTTCTGAAGCGGAATTGCGCACTCTCTTCGCTTCGATGCAGGATACAGTTCTGGTGATTGATCGCGAGGGGCGGTACATCAGCATTGCGCCGACCAACCCAGACAGATTCTACATCTCTCCCGATGAAGTGATTGGAAAATATCTATCGGATTTCTTTTCTGAAGACCGGGTTGCGGAGTTTCTCCGTTTGATCACACAGGTGTTAGAGACCAAGAAAATGGTCAAGATCGAATACGAGCTTATTTTGGGAGAAAAGTCTCCCTGGTTTGAGGCGTCCATTTCCCCCATGGGACAGGATGTTACCATCTGGGTGGCGCGGGATATTACAGAACGAAAGAAGATCGAATCTGCGCTCATTCGTTCCGAACTGGCGCATAGGACCTTGTTTGAAAATATGCCGATTGGGTTGTATCGAACCTCGGCAGACGGGCAGCTCTTGGATATCAACCCTGCTTATTTGAAAATGTTCGGTTTTTCCGATGCCCGTTCCATAACGGAAAAAAAGGTCTGGGAATATTATCTCGACCCTTCTACAAATGACCAGTTCGTAGAACTAATTTCTGCAAGCGGTTCCCTTGCTGCATTTGAGGCTGAGTACATCCGGGATGATGGAACAACCTTCTGGGCCGAGGATTATGTTCATCTCGTCTATAACAAGGACGGGGAGCCGGAATATTATGAAGGCAGCCTTATCGATGTAACCGACCGCAAACAGGCGGAGTTAAACCTAAAGAAGAGTGAGCAGTTATATCGTCTGCTGGCAGAAAGGATCGCCGATGTTGTCTGGGTGCTGGATATGACGACCATGAAGTTCAAGTATGTCAGCCCATCGGTGGAAAATCTGCTTGGGTATACTGCCGAAGAGATAATGGACATGTCTATGGAGGATTTCGTGATAGCGGAATCGCTTGCCGAGATCCAGGCCGCGTCTCCGGATCGTGTGCGTAACTTTCTAAATGGCGACCTTGCCGCGATCCGGCAGATCGACCAGATGCAGCAGCGCCATAAGAACGGTTCGATCGTCACGGTTGAGGTTTCAAGTACGTTCGTATTGAACGCAATGTCCGAACTTGAGGCAATCGGTGTGTCTCGTGATATTACCAGGCGCAAGCAGGTCGAGGAAGAATTGCGTCTTACGAACAAGTCGCTCGAACTGGCTCACAAGGAACTTAGACAAATGTTCGAATACGAACAGGTGCTGGCGCGTACGGATGGTTTGACGAAACTTAATAACCGCCGTTATTTTTTTGAACTTGCCCAGCGGGAGTTTAGTGCGAGCATACGGTATGAACGCCCTCTGACGATCATCTTGTTCGATATCGACGGATTCAAACCTGCGAATGATACCTTTGGACATGCCATGGGAGATATCATCCTGACCCAGATCTCGCATGTGGCCGCCTCTCAAGTGCGGGATGTGGATATATTGGCGCGTTATGGCGGTGACGAATTCATCATCCTTCTGCCGCAAACCAGTGCAGAGCATGCATTGACTATAGCAGAGCGGGTACGTACAAGCGTCGCTTCCGCGCATATTCTGATGGATGGGATTTCCATCGGCGTCACCCTGAGCCTGGGCGTGGCCGAATTATCCCGCGACCCCAGAGATATATCGATCGAAGACGTCATCCGTCGTGCGGATAAGGCCTTATATCAGGCGAAACAAAGCGGCCGTAATCATACAGTCATTTACACAGAGGATTAGTTTTTTACGCAAATTAACCCTTTCAAATAGGCTCCTTCCGGGAAGTGCAAACTGACGGGATGATCCACACCCTGCGATAGATGCTCGATGATCGTCGCTTCCACGCCTGCATCAAGGGCGGCGGAGGCGACGATCTTTTGGAAAAGGGCCGCATCCACCCCGCCGGAGCATGAGAAGCTGACCAGGATTCCGCCTACCCGTAACAGTTTGAACGCCAGCAGATTGATGTCTTTATAAGCACGCGAGGCTTTTTCGGCATGTGCCGAGGTCGGTGCGAACTTGGGCGGGTCGAGGATGATCAGGTCGAAGGAACGTGCTTCATCGCGGAATTTACGCAGCAGTTGAAAGACATCGCCTTCGAGGGAGGTGTTTTTTTCCGCAGGGAGGTTGTTGAGAGCCAGATTCTCTTCCAATAGTTTCAAGGCCTCTGCCGAAGAATCAACAGACAATACCGACTTGGCTCCATTTGCCAGTGCATGAATGGAGAATCCGCCGGTATAGCAAAAACAATTTAGCACATCGCGGTCTTTGGAAAGCTCTCCCACACGGTGTCGGTTGGCCCGTTGGTCGAGATAAAAGCCGGTTTTGTGGCCGTGGGCAATATCGATGTTGAATTTGAGATCGTGTTCGGTGATTGGAAAGTCCCATAGGGAGGCTTCGCGCTGGAACAAAGCGAGTTCGCCGCGCAGGATTCCGGTAATGGGCTTCAATCCCTCCAACTCTCTCACATCCGCATCGGAGCGTTCGTAGATGGCGCGGATGCCCTTCTCTTCCATCAAAATATCTGCAACGGTTCCCTTCCAGAACTCGGAGCCTGCGGTGGAGGATTGCAGAACAAGCACGTCGCCATAACGATCCACTACAAAACCAGGCAGGCCGTCAGATTCGCTGTGAATCAAGCGGTAGGCGTCCGAGTCACTTTCCACTTTCAACTTTCCACGCAATTCGATCGCCGCCTTGATTTTTTTTCTGAAAAATTCCGCATCCACGGGCTCATCCTCGAACGTCCACACACGGGCGCGGATTTGCGAGTGAGGGGAGTAGGAAGCCCGGGCGAGGAATTGCCCACCGGGGGCAAGCAGGTCCACGGTCAGGCCGGAAGCGTCCTGAGCGGAGCGAAGGATATCATCTGGTATTTGTAGTGCGCTGGCAAAGACCCAGGGATGGCGTCGTAATAAACTTTTTTCACGGCCGGGTTTGAGGGTGAGTTTCATGACGCGAGTGTATCACAGCGCGGCATGGTATTATCGTGTTCGCAAAGGAGCATCATGCTAAAACCAATTCGTTGGAATACTTTCATTCTCGATTTCATTCGCATTCAGATCGGCTTTCTTTTGTTCGGCCTCGCAATCACGTTGATGATTCGCGGCAATATTGGCACAAGTGCATGGGTGGTTTTGGAAGCGGCGCTGGCTTACAAGCTTGGCATCACGGTGGGGACGATGACGGTCATCATGGGCTTTGTGGTGTTGATCAGCGCGGTGGCAATGCGCGAGAAAATGGGCTGGGGCACGCTGGCAAATATTCTTTCCATCGGCCCGTGGGTGGATATGTGGAATTCATTCATGCCTTCGGTGACGGATAATTTGCCGCTGCAGATTGGTATGCTTCTCGTTGCGATCCTGCTCATGGGACTTGGCAGCGCCATCTACATCGGTGTGGATGCGGGCGCAGGTCCGCGTGACAGTATGATGCTGGCGATCAAACGCACCACGGGCGTGAGTATTCGCGTCTCGCGTGCCATTATCGAGATCACCGTGGTCACGCTTGGTATTTTGCTGGGAGGCCCTGCTGGGGTTGGTACGATCGCCTATGCTTTGTTGATCGGCCCATCGGTGCAGTGGGGCTTCAAACTTTTCAACGTCCAACCGCATAGGGAGAATGAAGTCGTACAGGCGGGCATCGAAGGCGGCGCGGAATAAAACGAAAGGAAAATCCATGAACGAAACACCTGTGATATCAAATACCCCGGTCTCTACACCGGCGGAAAAAAACACGACAGCGCTGGTTTTGTTTTTACTTGTTGCGCTGCCAATTCCATTTTGCCTTTTCATCTACAACTTTTTCGTCTGGTCAACGGGACAAAGTGCCATCATCTCGCACAGTCTCAAGAATTGGGCCTGGGCTGGCGCGATCGGTTTGCTTGTGCAGGCCGTCTTTATGAGTCTGGTAGCGGGCCTGTTTTGGTATTTCACAAAAGACAGCCGCTTCAAACCCTGGTATTTGGGGTTGTTCGTTGCTTCGTTGGTTGGCTTCCCGGCTCTTGTCCTTCAGACGTTGGGACCGAACAACGACCAGATTGGTTCGATCATTCAGTTTGTACTGGCTGCGTTGGCGGCGCTCGTCGTCATGCGCATTCGCAGGCGTGAACTTGTTTGGGATTCTGCTTCCCTGCCCTTTGGCTTGTTGATCGCGGCGGTTGGCATTGCGCCTCTCGTCATTTTTGGATCATTCGGCTTGCTGGGTGATGTTCTATTAAATCTGCTGGCGGCGGTCTCGTTTGGCTTGCTTGCCGCCGCATTGATGGCCGATGCGGAGAACGTGTTGCTGAACGGAGTTGGTGCCGGAGCGGTATTGGCATTGCTTGCATCCGCATTGGGGTACGATGGTGCTCAATTGATCCTGGTTGTGATTCTGCCTGCCTTTGCATTTGCAGTGGCGGCGATCCTTCCTTCGAGGCTTGGAACATTTGCACTGACAGGTATCCTTGCATTCGCAGGGCTGGCGTTTTTCGACCCAACGGAATTGACCTTTGTGCTTGGCGATATTATGGGTCTGGCGACCAAGGCAGTGGGGATCGCACTGCTCATCGGCTGGGGGACAAGCATCGTCGCGTTGATTCTGCGTCAGGTGGCAGGAACAGGTACGAGGTCCGTTGTGAGGCGGGCTATTGGGTGGTCCGTCGCTGGCGTTGCGTGGATGGTCATTGTCATATCCTTTTTTCTTTTTGGCAACCCCGGCAGTTACGGCGACCGGCTGTTCGTCATCATGAAAGACCAGGCGGATATTTCAGACATTGCAACTATTCAAGATCGTGACGAACGATTGATCGAGGCCTACGAGCGTCTGACAAAATTCGCGAACGAATCCCAGGCCGACCTGCGCCAAATCTTCGATACCTTTGGCATAAAGTACACGCCGTATTATTTACAAAACTCGATGGAGGTGCAGGGTGGGACTCTTATCCGTCTCTTTTTGATGACCCGTTCTGATGTTGACCGCGTCATTCCCAGCCCGCGCCTGCGCGCTGTTCCCGAAGATGACCCTGCGCCGGGTGCTGATTCTGCCCCACCTCCGGACTATCTTGGTTGGAATATCGAAATGATCGGCGCGGATAAAGTGTGGCAGGAATTTGACGTACAAGGCCAGGGCATTGTAGTGGGACAGTCTGATTCAGGCGTGGATGGGAATCATCCCGCCATTGCGAAACAATATCGCGGCTTCAACACCGGCGGCGATTACAACTGGTTCGACCCGTGGGATGGCACAACCTCGCCGAACGATGAAGGCGGTCATGGCACGCATACCATGGGCACAATCCTCGGCTCGGGCGGGATCGGTGTTGCCCCCAAAGCGGAGTGGATCGGTTGTGTGAACCTCGACCGCAACCTTGCCAACCCGGCTTTGTATTTGGATTGCATGCAGTTCATGTTGGCACCGTTCCCGATTGACGGCGACCCGTTCAAAGATGGCGACCCGACCAAAGCCGCGCATGTGCTGAATAATTCGTGGGGCTGCCCTGAGATCGAAGGCTGTGACCCGAATGCGTTGTTATATGCGTCGGACAATTTGCGCTACGCAGGCATCTTCGTGGTTGTCTCCACAGGCAACGACGGCCCGGAATGTGAGACCGTCTTTGCGCCGCTTTCGTTGTATGACTCGGTCTTTTCGGTTGGCGCGATCGATCAATTTGGCGATATGGCCCAATTCAGCAGCCGCGGCCCCGTGACGGTGGATGGCTCCGACCGGGTCAAGCCGGATATCGTTGCGCCTGGCGTGGATATTTTCTCCTCCATGCCCGAAGGCACTTATGCCGCCAACAGCGGCACATCGATGGCTGGGCCGCATGTGGTGGGCGTGGTGGCTCTGATCTGGTCAGCCCAGCCCGAATTGATCGGTGACATCGATGCGACAGAACAGCTCATCATCGACACGGCCCAGCCTTATTCCGGCAATCAACTTGCAGGATGTTT
>JAEURI010000148.1 GCA_016789225.1 Anaerolineales bacterium | reverse complement strand
CTCCGGCAGGATGACCGTCTTCAACCCGGCGCGATGGGCCGCGAGGACTTTCTCGCGCACGCCGCCAATCGGCAGGACGCGCCCGCGCAGGGTGATCTCGCCGGTCATGCCGACGTGCTTGAATACGGGGCGACCCGTCAGCGCGGAGATGATGGCGCTCGCCATAGTGATGCCCGCCGAAGGTCCGTCTTTCGGAATGCCGCCTTCGGGCATGTGGATGTGGATGTCCATGCGTTCGCACACGTCCTTGTCGATCGTCAACGCCGCCGATCGGGACTTGATATAGGTTATGGCCGCCTGGGCCGATTCCTGCATCACCTCGCCCATCTGGCCGGTCATCTGCAAGCCGCCCTTGCCTTCGATGATGGCGACTTCCACTGGCATGATCTCGCCGCCGGTCTCGGTCCATGCCAGGCTAGTGGCAACGCCCACTTCATCGGTGCGCTCGGCTTCGGATGGAAAGACCTGCTGAGGGCCGAGGAGTTTTTCGATCATATCCGGCGCAATGGAGGTGGGGAACTTCTTCCCTTCCGCTTTCAGTCGCGCCACCTTGCGGCACACGCGGCTGATCTCGCGCTCCAATCCGCGCACACCGGCTTCATAGGTGTACTCACGGATAATGCGCTGAAGGGAAGCCGGTTCGATGACGATGTTCAGGTCTTCGATGCCAGTCTCTTCGATCTGACGCGGAATCAAATATCGATTGGCGATCTCGATCTTTTCCTCTTCAATGTAGCCAGGGAACTCGATCACTTCCATGCGGTCGAGCAATGGCGGCGGGATGGTCCCCAGTGAGTTGGCTGTGGTCACGAACATCACCTTGGAAAGATCGAATGGCATTTCCAGGTAGTGATCGCTAAAGGCGTAGTTCTGTTCCGGGTCGAGCACTTCAAGCATGGCCGAAGCCGGATCGCCGCGAAAATCCGAATACAGCTTGTCGATCTCATCCAGCATAAAGAGCGGATTCGACGTGCCCGCCCGCTTCATCGTCTGAATAATCCGGCCCGGCAACGCACCGATGTAGGTGCGGCGATGGCCGCGAATCTCTGCTTCATCTCGCACACCACCCAGCGAAACACGCACGAACTTGCGTCCCAGCGCATCGGCAATCGAACGCCCCAGCGAGGTCTTGCCCACACCAGGCGGGCCGACAAAACAAAGGATGGGCTGGCGTTCCTTCTTGGGTTTGAGCGAGCGCACCGCAATATATTCGAGGATGCGTTCCTTGGCCTTCTTCAAACCAAAGTGATCGCGATCCAGAATCTTCGCGGCATGTTTCACATCCAGATTATCCGGCGTGGAATTGTTCCACGGCAGGTCAAGAATCCAATCAATATAGGTGCGGATGATGCCCACTTCAGGAGCCATCGGCGGCATCTGATTGAGGCGCTCCAATTCCTTAAGCGCAACCTTCTTCGCTTCTTCCGGCAGGTTGGCGGCATCGACTCGTTTTTTCAAATCCACCGCATCGCGGGTGAAGATATCGCCTTCGCCCAGCTCGTTCTGGATCTGCTTCATCTGCTCGCGCAAATAAAATTCACGCTGGCTTTTATCCACTTCATTCTGCACGCGGGTATGGATCTCATCTTCGAGTTCCAACACATCCACTTCCTGTGCCAGCAAATTATTCAACTGTCCCAGCCGCGCCTTCGGGTCGAGGATCATCAACAAACGTAGTTTGGCTTCATAAGTCAGCGCCAAAGAGGTTGTGACCATATCCGACAACCAGCCCGGTTCCGAAATGTTCAACGCAAAGACATGCGCCTCTTCAGGGATTGAGCGGTCAAGTTGAATGCAGCGTTCGAACTGATTCAGGACCGAGCGCATCAAAGCCTGAGTCTGCCGGTCAGCCGCTGTCGGTTCGTTCACGATGCGCGCGCGCACTTTGATGTACGGTTTCACGCGCAAAAACTCCACGATCTCCACGCGCCTGCGCCCCTGCACCAAGGCTGAATGCGAACCATCCGGCATATTCAACAGCCGCCCCACTGCCATCTCCACACCAATCGGCAGGAAGTCCGTCGCGCTAGGGTCTTCCACATCCGGGTCGCGCTGGGTCAACCCGATCACCGTCTGTTCTTTGATCTGTGCTTCCTCTAAAGCCAGCAGCGAAGCCTCACGCCCAATAAAGATCGGCGAAACCATGCGCGGAAAAATGACCATATCCCGCAACGGTAGCACTGCCGCCTCGATCAAACCATCGGCCTTTGGCTCCAGGTTCGGAATGCGATACAGTTCCTCGGTGCGCTGCGAGAGCGTCAGGTCAAAATCTTCATCATTCCAATTCGGTTGATTCATTCAACGATTTCCATTCTCTCATCACTTCCGCCGTCACGAACATCGACCCGGCGGATAATACGATACTACCATCTTTTGACGACAATTCCAACGCGCGCCGCAAAGCTTCCCTGACCGGAACCAGCGCCTCCCACTCCGCTCCGGCCTGCTCGGCAAGACCTGAAATTTGCTCCACGCTCAAAGCCCGCGGATGGTCGGCTCGCGTGATCATGATCTTCTGTATCTTCGCTTTCATCTCCGCGAACATGCCGGGGATATTCTTATCCTCCGACGCGCCGAAAATGAGATAGACCTTCCTGCTGGGAAAATACTCTTCCAATGTCTCGCGCAGCTTCTCGAACGAATCCTGATTATGGGCAGAATCAAATATCACCGGCGGCTCGAGGCGGGCTACTTCAAAGCGGGCGCGCCATTGTACCTGAGAAAAGCCAGTTTTTATTTGCTCATCGGTAATCGGAATCCCGCTGGCCTTCAAGGCGGCATAAGCCGTGGCCGCGTTCTCGATCTGATGTTTGCCGAGCAAGGGGATTTGGAATTCAACGATGGACGAGGAGCCATTGTCCGTGGTCTGTCGTCTATCGTCAATTCTCAATGCCTGCCCCTTCAAAGATGACCCAACCCTCTCAAACTCTACATCCCGTCCCACAAGAGTTATATCAGAATTTTTTTCTCTGGCTACGCGAAGCAAGACTTCGAGGGCTTCTTCCTTTTGTGGGGAAGACACTACCGGCACACCTTCCTTGATGATGCCCGCCTTCTCCCCTGCGATCAACGCCAATGTATTGCCCAGTACTGCCATGTGGTCATACGATAGCGACGTGATGACCGATACCTTCGGTGTGACCACATTGGTCGCATCCAACCTGCCGCCGAGACCCACCTCAAAGACTGCGGCAGTAACGCCATATTTCGCAAACGCCATGAAGGCCAGGGCTGTGGTGATTTCAAAGGTGGTGAGCTTCTCGATCTGCGCCACATGCGGCTTGATCTCTTCCACCAACTCGATCAACTGCTCATGGGTTATCGGCTTACCATTGATTTGAATCCGCTCGACATAATCCAGCAAATGCGGCGATGTATATAAACCGGTCTTGTATCCCGCCGCCATCAACCCTGCCGCACACAACGCGGACGTGGACCCCTTGCCCTTCGTCCCTGCCACATGGATAATCGGATATTTCGTCTGCGGGCCACCCATCAACTTCATCAGCGCGAACATGCGGTCGAGGTTGAAGTCCGCCTTCGCCAACTCGGAGGAATGTTTCAGGCTATAATCCACAAAGGAATACAGGTAATCTAGGGCTTGGTTGTATCGGGTTTCTATGTCCATGTAAAAGATTGTAAATCGCAAATCAAAAATCGTAAATCAAAAAATCGTAAATCGTCTCATG
Organism: Anaerolineales bacterium; assembly: GCA_016789225.1. Taxonomy (GTDB): domain Bacteria; phylum Chloroflexota; class Anaerolineae; order Anaerolineales; family Villigracilaceae; genus Villigracilis. Next base: position 3,885 of record JAEURI010000148.1, on the reverse strand, counting down.
CTCGCCACTCTTACCCTTCACCTACGCATCCCCCTCTGCACCTCCCTCAAAGACAAACGCGGACGGATCAAGCCACTCATGTCGCGTTTGCACCGCGAGTTCAACGTCTCTGTCGCGGAGATGGATTTGCACGACAAATGGGAGGAAGCCATCATCGTCTGCGCGATGGTGGGAAATGACCCCGCCTTCCTTCAATCCGCTTTACAAACTGTGGCAAAATGGGTGGAAGCGAATTGGCGCGATGGGGATGTTTGGGATACGAAGATAGAGATCATTTGAAAGTTAGCAGGTTGGAACCTTCAAACCTGTCAACTTTTTAACAGAACAAGGAGACTTTCATGGACTTAAACCTAAAAGACAAACGCGCCCTTATCACTGGTTCTTCCAAGGGATTGGGCTATGCCACAGCCTTGGGACTGGCAAAGGAAGGCTGCAAGGTCGCCATCAACGGGCGGGATGAAGCGAAAATAAAGGGTGCGGCAGAAAAGCTCAGCAAGGAAACCGGGACACAGATCATCGGTCTTGTTGGCGATGCCTCCTTGCCAGATGTGCCTGCCAGGTTGATTCAACAAACAGTGGAAGCTTTTGGCGGGTTGGATATTCTCATCACCAACACAGGCGGCCCCAAGCCCGGTTCGATCGATTCGTTGGATGACGATACCTGGCAAAAAGGAATTGACCTGTGTTTCATGGCGCATGTGCGTCTGATAAGATCGGCGCTCCCCCACTTGCGGAAGTCGGATGCCGCCAGCATTTTGACCGTTACTTCTTTTACAGTGAGGCAGCCGCTGCCTAATTTGCTGATCTCGAACAGTGTGCGTTCCGCAACGATCGGGCTGACCAAATCCCTTGCGCTTGAACTTGGGCGGGAAGGCATTCGCGTCAATTCGATTCTGCCAGGTTGGACGGAGACGGAACGGGTCACAGAGTTGTTAAATGCCCGGGTCAAAGCGAACAACTCCACGTTGGAGGATGAGGCGAAGCGGCAGGCGGCGGAGATTCCGCTTGGAAGGATGGGGCAACCTGAAGAGTTTGCGAATGCTGCGATATTTTTGGTCAGCCCTGCCGCATCCTACATCACCGGCACGATGTTAAATGTGGATGGCAGTGTAGTCAAAGGCGTCTATTGATTTACGATTTTAGATTGGAGAATTGATGGTCACACAAATAACAAAAACCTGCGTGAACTGCAAACGAAGCGATGAACAAACTCCCCTTCTTACGCTGACATTTAAAGGGGAAGAAAATTTTATCTGCGGACAATGCCTGCCATTGTTGATCCACAAAACGCATTTACTGGCTGATCAATTCCCCGGTATCGAACTGCCGCAAAGTTCAGAGCATTAACATGTCAAAACTTACCCGCAATTCTCTTATCGTTGCGTTCTTCTTTTTGATCGACAAGGTGCTGGCATTTGTGCGCACGGGTATCATTTCGCGTCAGTATTCCGGTGAAGTGCAATTGCTCGATACGTTTAACGCCGCAAATAATTTACCCGACCTTTTGTTTGCGCTCATCTCAGGCGGCGCATTAGGCATGGCATTCATCCCACTGTTGACGGAATATCTCACCACCAAAGATCGCGCCGCCGCATGGGATTTGTTCTCGCGTGTGGCGAATGTCGGTTTTTTGGTGACGGGCGGTATCGCGATCATCATCGCCATCTTCGCCCAACAGATCGTGGATGCAGAGATCGGCATCGCACCGGGGTTTGACGTGGAACAACGCGCATTACTGGCTGAACTCATGCGCTTGAATCTCATCGGTACGATCATCTTTTCAATCAGCGGTTTGGTGATGGCATCGCTGCAAGCCAATCAACATTTTGCCTTGCCTGCGCTCGCGCCCAGCATGTACAACGTGGGGCAGATCATCGGCGCAATATTTCTTGTGCCGCGTTTCGGTATTCAAGGTTTGGTCTATGGTGTGATCCTCGGCGCGGCATTCCACCTGCTCATCCAAATTCCGGGCTTATTCATGTACGGCTTCCGCTGGACGCCCGCACTCGACATTCGTCACACCGGTCTCATCGAAGCGCTCAAACTCATGGCGCCGCGTCTGCTCACCATGGCGGGCATTCAAATCATTTTCATCGCGCGCGATAACCTCGCTTCGCGGCTAGACCAGGTCGGCGCAGTGACTTCGCTCACCTACGGCTGGATGATCATGCAAGTGCCGGAGACGATCCTTGGAACGGCGATGGCAACCGCCATGCTGCCTGCCCTCTCAGAGCTCGCCTCCAAACAAGACTGGAGCGGATTCGGCGCTGCGGTCGAACGAGCCCTCCGAGTCTTAATCGCCTTAACGCTACCCATTGGAGCCGTGATGGCGGCGGGAATTCATCCCCTCGTGCGCGGCGTCTTCGGCTTCGACGAGCAGATCTCCACCCTCATCACCTGGACGACCCGTGCCTACCTCGCCACATTGACAGGATACACCATCCACGAAATCGCTATCCGGGCCTTCTATGCCCGTAAAGAACCGATGGTGCCGCTGTATGCGATTGGCATTCGCCTTGCTATCTTTTTGGTGATCGGTATCCTCGGCGTGACCTTCTTCAAAAATATCGGCTCCCCCATTATCGCCTTTGCCGAGATCGCGTTATTAATTGAAGCCATCATCATTCTTGGTTGGCTTTCCAAACGCAGGCACAAACCGCTTAAGACAGATACAGCCATCATCAAGGGGTTGATTGCCGCTCTCGTTGGCGGAGTGGTAACCTATCTCATCGCGCTTTATCTGCCCGGCGGAGCCATTGTCACCGCGTTGATCGGCATGATCGTCGGTGGAGTCATCGCATTGGCTATCGTCTGGTCTGAGGCGAAGCAGGTCATCCGGTTATAGTACAACTCACTCAGCTGTGAGACTCAATTAAGAAAAAAAATCGTTCAATCAAAAGAATGTATAATCATTGCCATGTCTGAAGAACTAGAATCCACACAACCCAGTCAACCTGCAGATCCCGGGCCTACCCTGCCCCTACCCGAGCTAAAGGAAGACGATACCCAACCCATTCGACGTCCCCAAAAAGAAGAAGTGGTCGAAAAGGCCGAGATCGCCCAAAAGCCCACAGGCAAACCCGCCAAATGGAAATCCACTCTCATCGGCATTTTGGGATTTATCCTATTAGTGGGGCTGGGGGCATATAGCGGAATCCAAGGCGGCATCGGTGTGCGCGAAGAGGTCGCCCTCTCAAATCAAACCCAGCAACTGGCCGAGCAATTTGCCCTGGCCCAGTTGGATATTGATGCCGGGCATTATGAGAATGCCCGCCAGCGTCTCGAGTTCATCATCAACGCCGACCCGAATTTCCCCGGCGCAAAAGAAAAACTGACCGAAGTGCTGGTGCTGAGCACCATTCCCACCCCCACCATCGCGCCCACCATCACCGCCACGCCCGATTTCAGCGGAGTGGAGAGTGCCTATACCCGTGCGCAGGAACTCGTCCGCGCACAGGATTGGACCGGCGCCCTGGCCGCGCTCGACACCCTGCGCAAAATGGATCCCAATTTCAAGACCGCCCAGGTGGACGGCATGTATTACTTTGCGCTCCGCAACAAAGGGTATGACCTCATCACAAAGGAAGGCAACCTCGAAGGTGGCATTTATTTTCTAACCCTCGCCGAACGCTTTGGCCCACTCGACAATAGCGCCAAGGGATTGCGTGAAGGCGCCCGCGCCTATATGACCGGCGCCAGCTTCTGGGAACTGGATTGGGAACAAGCCGCCAATTACTTCTCACAGGTCGCCGGAGGATGGCCCTCCATGTGGGATGGCACCATGACCGCCAGCCAGCGCTATTACACCGCCTCCGTCCGTTTTGCCGATGACCTTTATGCGGCGCTCGATTACTGTGCCGCTTACGACCAGTATCAAAAGGCCGC
>JAEURI010000133.1 GCA_016789225.1 Anaerolineales bacterium | reverse complement strand
TCAAATGCTCGGCGAAGTGGGCGAAGGGACGATTCGCTCTGCACATGAGTTATTGCAAACCGCCAGGCAAATGGTAAAAGGCACAAAAAAGTAGAAAAAAACAGCCGCGTTCAACGCGGCTGTTTTTTTGACGGGTAGATTAAATGATGACAGCTAGGGTGAGGGGGGCACCCTAGCTGTCATCGTTGGTAATAATACACCTAGCATTTAAAAAAGTCAAGTATAAATTTTCAAACTTAGGAAACACTTATCTTTTTGTATAGATTACCTGTGCCCTGAGTAGGAATCGAACCTACATCTAAGCCTTAGGAGTGCCTTGTTCTATCCATTGAACTATCAGGGCGATGATTGAATTATACACAAAAGTTGCAATATAGAAAGACTTCGGATATTTCCATAAAATATCCGAAGTCTTTTCGATTGAGGATGGAAATTCTAGTGGTGGAATTGTTCTTCTTCTGTTGAGCCTTTCATCGCGCCGGTGGATATCTCACCGCCAGTGACCGTGGTTTGCACCGCATCGAAGTAGCCTGCGCCCACAAATGCCTGATGCTTGACGGCGCGGAAGCCCATGGTCTTTTCCATTTCGAACTCGCGCTCCTGCACTTTGACAAAGGCGCCCATGCCGTTGCGGGCATAGCCGTGCGCTAGGTCGAACATGCTGGCGTTGAGCGTGTGGAAGCCCGCCAGTGTGATGAATTGGAATTTATAGCCTGCTTCCCCAAGTTGATCTTGGAATTCGGCGATCTGATTATCATCGAGTTTGCGTTTCCAGTTGAAGGAAGGCGAGCAGTTGTAGGCCAGCATCTTGCCGGGATATTTAGCGTGGATGGCCTGCGCAAATTCGCGTGCCTCACCCAGGTCGGGGGTGGATGTTTCGCACCAGATCAAATCTACATAGGGGGCGAATTCCAGGGCGCGGGCGACGGCATATTCCAGGCCGTTCTTTACAACATGAAAACCATCAGATGTGCGTTCGCCGGTGAGATGTTCATGGTCAACGCGGTCAATGTCGCCGCGGATGAGGGTGGCGCTCAAGGCGTCGGTGCGGCCAATAAAAATGGTGGGAACCCCCATCACGTCGGCGGCGAGGCGCGCGGAGACGAGCTTCTGGATGAAGTCATGCACTGGCACGAGGACTTTTCCGCCCATGTGACCACACTTCTTCAACGACGATAACTGGTCTTCAAGATGAATGCCCGCGGCTCCGGCTTCGATCATGGCTTTGACCAGCTCGAAGGTGTTGAGTGGACCACCGAAGCCTGCTTCTGCATCCGCCACGATAGGCGCGAAGTATTGCACCTCCCCGTCGCGCCCTTCCATGTGTTGGATCTGGTCGGCGCGGATGAGGGCGTTGTTGATCTTCTTCAACACGGTCGGCACGCTGGTAACCGGGTAGAGACTCTGGTCAGGGTACATGGTCAGGGCATCGTTGGCATCCCCCGCTACCTGCCAGCCGCTGAGATAGATGGATTTCAACCCTGCCTGCACCATTTCCACGGCCTGGTTGCCGGTGAGCGCCCCCAGCGCACGGACGAATTTTTCTTCATGCAGCAACTGCCATAGGCGCTCTGCGCCCATGCGCGCAATGGTGTGGTCATGCTGAAAGGTGCCGCGAAGCCGGTCAACTTCCTCGGCGGCATAGGGGCGATACACGCCCTTCCAACGGACATCCTCTTCCCATTCCTTTTTCAATTCTTCAATAGACTTGGGTTGGTACTTATGAAACATGCTTTTCTCCTCCGAAAGTTAATCTAATTTTTCATAGGCCGATAGCGTTAAGAACTCCGCAAAGGTATCTGATGTGACCAGTGCATCGAACAGTTTGATTGCGTCATTCATTCTGCTGGCGGCATATGTTGGCGACCCATACAGGGTTTGGATTTTTTCGAGCTCTTCTGCCATAAACTGATGGTAGAGCGGCTCGGATACTTTTCGTCCGTCGGGAAGGGCGGCGGTGGGATGATGCAGCCACTGCCAGAGTTGGGCGCGGCAAATCTCGGCGGTGGCGGCGTCTTCCATCAGGTTGTAGATTCCCACCGCGCCGGAACCGCGCAGCCAGGAGTCGAGATATTGCAGGGCGACGTTGATATTTAAGCGCATGCCTGCTTCGGTAATCTGACCATTGGGGATGTTGAAGTTGATCAAGTCTGAAGCGGTGACGTTCACCTCGGCTCGCATCTTTTCTTTTTGATGTGGCTTGTCTTTCAACACGTTGTCGAAGACTTCTTTTGCAACGGGCACAAGGTCGGGGTGGGCCACCCAGGTGCCGTCGAAGCCGTCGTTGGATTCGCGCAATTTGTCCTCGCGGACTTTGGCCAGGGCGATGTCATTTACCTCTTTATCTTTGCGGCTGGGGATGAAAGCCGCCATGCCGCCGATGGCGTGCGCCCCGCGTTTGTGACATGTCTTCACCAATAACTCGGTGTAGGCCCGCATGAATGGAACGGTCATGGTGATCTGGGCGCGGTCTGGCAGGAGGAACTCGGGGCGTTTGCTGAACTTCTTGATGGCGCTGAAGATGTAATCCCACCGGCCTGCATTCAGGGCTACGATATGTTCTCGCAGTTCGTAGAGGATTTCATCCATTTCGAAAGCGGCGAGGATGGTTTCGATGAGGACGGTCACTTTGATGGTGCCGCGCGGAATGCCGAGCTTATCTTCTGAGAAGTTGAAAACGTCGTTCCACAAACGTGCTTCGAGATGACTCTCCAACTTGGGCAGGTAGAAATAGGGACCCGTGCCACGCTCCCGGAGGCGATTCGCATTCAGGAACAGGAACAGGCCAAAGTCGAAGAGGGAGGCGGAGATGGGCTTTTCATCCATGAGGGCATGTTTTTCATCCAAATGCCAGCCGCGCGGACGCACAAATAACGTCGCAGGATTTTCATTTAGCTTATAGGTTTTTTCAGGCGTGGTCAGGGAAATTTTGCGCTCGATGGCATCGCGCAGGTTGAGGTGACCCTGGATGAGATTTTCCCAGGTGGGTGCGTTGGCATCTTCGAAATCTGCCATGAAAACTTTCGCCCCTGAATTCAATGCATTGATCGCCATCTTTCGTTCCGGTGGACCGGTGATCTCTACGCGGCGATCTTGCAGGTCATTTGGGATCGAGCCGACCTGCCAGTCTCCGGCGCGGATGTGCGCGGTCTCTTCGAGGAAACCCGGCAGGGCTCCAGTGTCGAATGCCTTCTGGCGTTCAACTCGTTTTTGTAACAACTCGCGCCTGCGGGTGCCGAACTCTCGTTCAAGTTGTTCGACAAATGCAAGCGCTTCTGGTGTAAGGATCTCCTGAAATTCAGGAGAGGACCTGCCGTGGATCTTCATGCGCACCTCCTGCGGTGAGTGGGAACGGCGATCAATTTTGACAGTATACAGATACGAGGTACAGGGTAGTTACAAATTTCACTTATTAGTATCGAGCGAAACTCAAATTGCAAGAAAAGATATTCATAGAAACATTTAATGAAACTCACTAATGGAGAATGCTACAATGTCCGCATGAACACAACCCGCCCTCCCTGCTAAGTCGTCTTACAATTTGAGGCCTATTGGGCCGATCTTTCATTTCCCCTAACTCGTAAAAAACCCACACCCGACGATCTCGACGGTGCCTGACGCTTCCGGCCCCGTCTGTTTGCGTTTAATCGCGCGCGTGCTCCGCCCTGCTCCAATTTGTCGCTCCCAACTTAATTCGACAAATCGGAGGTTTCAAATGGAAACAATTCGGGGCAAAACGTCCCATAATATGGATTTGAATGGACTACACGCGCGGCTTGCAAATTACAACCGCATCACATTGGACCTGGGAACGGGTGACGGCAAATTTGCCTTTTGCCACGCCGAAAGTTTTCCCGGCTGCTTCGTTATCGGCGTGGACTCGTGCCGCGAGAACCTGCGCGAACTTTCGCGCGCGACTCTGCCAAACTTGCTTTACGTCATCGCCAGTGCGCAAGCCCTTCCACACGAACTGCATGGATTGGTCTCCCATGTTACGATCAATTTTCCTTGGGGCAGTCTGCTGCAAAGCCTGCTGGATGGCGACCCGCGACTCATGTGTGGGCTTGAATCCGTTTTGGGTTCGGGCGTCCGGCTCGAGGTCCGCTTGAACGGAGGCGCCCTTGCTGAGCAAGGCTGGACTCTCGAAGATGGCGCAGAGCAGATCCGCGAGAATTTGATTTATGCCGATTGGAAGGTTGCCAAGCCTGCAAGGATGGATTCTCACGCTTTGCGAAATTTCCCCAGCACCTGGGCCAGGCGCCTCGCCTTTGGCCGCGATCCACGCGCGGTTGAATTGAGCGGGAATCTTTAGAAGAGTAGGTCACGCTAAGTCTCCGTTTACGGATATCAAGCCTGACCTACAAAGTATTTACAACCCGATCAACTTCGTCCCGATCAACCTGCGATGGGTTGCGCGCATGCATGCATCCATCACAACTTTTAATCCGGCCGCGCGGGCTTTCTGCGCGGCCTCTTCGTGGATGATTTCCTCCTGCATCCAAACCACCTTTGCGCCGATCTGGATCGCCTCATCCACGACCGGCGGAACATCCTCCGGCTTGCGGAAGACCTGCACCACATCCACTTTATCGGGGATGACAGACAGGTTTGGATATGCCTTCTCGCCCAGGATCTCTGCCGCGGTGGGGTTGACCGGGATGATGCGGTATCCCATCTCCTTCATGTAGGAGACGATCCAATAACTATCCTTCTCCTGATTGGAGGATAACCCAACACAAGCGATCGTTTTTACGGATAATAGAATTTCCTTCATTTCGCTGTCACTATTCATGCTCACGCTCTCCTTTGATCGTCCTTGGCATGACCGCTTTGAATGTCGTCTCACCAGGTCTGGATTCGACCAGCAGCTGCCCATGATGGTGGTTTGCAATGATGTCGTGGGAAATATGCAACCCCAGCCCGGTGCCTTGCCCCGGTTCCTTTGTCGTAAAGAACGGCTCGAAGATGCGGTTCTGAATCTCGGCTGGGATGCCCGGGCCGTTGTCGACGATCTCCACAACCACCTTGTCATCACTTGCATAAGTTCGCAAAATAATCTCGCCACTGCCATTCATCGCGTCAATCGCATTGTCGATGATGTTCGTCCACACCTGGTTCAGCTCGCTGGCATAGGCTTCAATACGCGGCAGGTCCAGCGAATACTCGCGCCGGACCGAAACACCCTGCCTGAGTTTGTGCTGCATGATGAGCAGCGTATTCTCCAACCCCTCATGCACATCCACTTCCAAAATCGGAGCCTGATCGAGATATGTATAAGACTTCATTGTCCGCACGATCTGCGAAATGCGTTCGGTTGTCTGCTGAACTTCAGATAGCAGCCCCATCATCAGACACCCTGTTCCCACCCATTGAACGGCCAGAACAAAGAACGATCTATCTTTCAATGTTTCAAGCGATTCGACCGTCCAGCCGAAATTGACCATCGCAGGAGCAAGCTCCCAGGCAGCTTCGATCTGATTCGCATCCAGCCACGCCTCAAGCTGATCCACCTGATCGATCTTTTCCAACGCCTCAAGTTTGAGCGGTGCCTCATAACGGCGTGATATCTCCCCCATTAAATCATTCATCCAAACAGATTGTCCTTCCTTGAAGGCGGCCTCTTCGATCTGGTGAGTCAACGAACCCCATTTTTTCAGGGCCTTATCAAGTTCGGCTGCACTGCGCTGTGCCGCTGCGGCAGGATTATTCAACTCATGCGCCAGCCCGGCGCTCAATGTACCCAGCGCGGCCATCTTTTCATGTTGATGAAGCAGTGCTTCATTCTGGTTCAGGCGGGCCGTGACCCAGTGCAGGATCGCCAGAGTCGCGGATGAACTGGAAGCCAGCAGTTTTTCGAAAGCCTCCAGCGGAATCCGCAGCGACTCCGAATCCGTTTTGGAAATGACCGAGGCGGAGCGGACCGTTCTTGAGACTAGGGCCATCTCACCAACAACGTCCCCCGGATTCCGTGTATCGATTTTTATCACCGACTTCCCGGCTTGTTTTTGGACTTCGAATTCGCCCTTCGTCAGTACATATGCTGAATCTCCGGCCTCTCCCTGCCGGATGAGATATTCTCCTGCACGCAAAGAGACAGGCTCGGCCATATCCATGAGTTGTTTTAACTCTTCATCGGACAAGCCTTGAAAGAGCGGGGATTTTCGCAGGTCGTTGAGATTCATTTTTAGCACACTGGTGGTCTTGATACGTTCGCTACTCGACCAACAGAGTATTACAGAGTCTTCAAATATTCCTTGATCAACGCATACGCGATCGCGCCTTCCCCTACTGCAGATGCCACACGGTGATTGGTGCCATAACGAACATCACCCGCCGCGAAAAGGCCGGGGATGCTGGTCTCCAACAGGAACGGGGCCCGCTCCAGGGTCCAGCCTTGAGGCGCTGTCCTGAACTTGTCGAAGGGCGTTTTTTTATCCACCATCACATCCGGGCCCGTGAAGATGTATCCCTTGCCGCTGCACATCACCAGGTTCGAAACGATCTTGCTCTGCGGCTGCACGCCGATGAAAACAAAGAGGGCCGAGGCATCGAGCGTTTGCGTTTCATCTTTTCCCCTGTTCTGGATGACGATCTGTTCAAGCGAGTTCGCGCCTTTGACTTCAACCAAATCGGTATTCAAATAAATATCGATCTTTCCATTTGCATTCATTGCATCGACAAGATATTTCGATGCTGCGGGCTCATGCCCGCGGATCAGCACCGTGACCTTGCTCGCAAAGCGGCTTAGATACAAAGCGCCCTGCGCTGCAGAATTCGCGCCGCCGACGACAAAGACATGTTGATCCTTGTAATTCATTGCCTCGGTATATGCCGCGCCGTAATAAATTCCAGCGCCGGTCAGTTTATCTGCGCCGGGCATTTTCAAGGTATGGAAGGATGCGCCGGTTGCAACCAGCACGGCATGACAGGAAATCTCCGAGCCGTCATTTAATTTGACGATACGATACGCCTCCTTGACTGCAACTTGAACTGCTTCCTGCGCCGATAAAATTTCCACCCCGAATCGTTTTGCCTGCGAGACCGCGCGGCGTGTGAGATCATCGCCGGAGATGCCTGCCGGAAAGCCGAGGTAATTTTCGATCTTCGGGCTGCTGCCCGCCTGCCCGCCCGGCGCAGATTTTTCGATGACCAAGCATTTCAATCCCTCCGAGCCTGCATAGACCGATGCCGCCAGTCCGGCCGGACCGCTGCCGATGATGACCAGATCATAAAACGGGAGGGCCGCCTGGGTTTGCAGTCCGATCTTTTCTGCCAGTGTTTTTAGATCGGGCTCGACCAATACATTTCCATCGGGGAAAAAGATGACGGGAAGTTTCAACTCCGGCGAAATGCCTTCGACCCATGCCTTTGCATCGGAATCGGATTCAATGTCCAGCCATTGATAGGGAGTTTGATGCCGCGTGAGAAAATCCTTCACCTCGTGGCTGGGCAGCGACCAGAGGGTGCCCGCGACGCGGATGCCTTCATACGGCAGGCGCACATGAGCTTTCCAATCTTCGAGCAATTCATTTAGAACGGGGTAAAGTTTTTCCTCTGGCGGATGCCAGGGTTTCATCAGGTAGTAATCCAACCCCACTTCATTGATTGAATCGATCGCGGCTTGCGTGTCGGCATAAGCTGTGAGCAAAACCCGCTTTGCCTGCGGGTACAACTTGATGGCTTCGGCAAGAAATTCCACCCCGCTCATCTGAGGCATACGCTGGTCAACCAAAAACAGCGCGACGGTTTCGTTGCGCTGTTTCATCTTCTTCGAATAATCGAGGGCGGCATGGCCCGAGTTGATGGGGATGATGCGATAGTCTGCGCCATACTGCCCACGCAGGTCGCGTTCGACGGAATTCAGAACGGAAGGGTCGTCATCAATGCTGAAGATAACCGGCTTTGCCATTTCTCATATCCTCGGATGGATTTGGATGGGTTTTGTCCATTTATTCTATCATCAAACATTTTTGCTCATCCCTTGACTCTACCCCTTGGGGAGAATGTATACTGCCCTCATGAACCAGCCGAAGGATCTGCTCTCCATTGGGACGTTTGCCAACATGACGCGGCTCTCGATCAAAGCCCTGCGTCTGTACGATCAATTGGGAATTTTACAGCCACTGCACATCGACCCCCAAACCGGCTACCGTTACTATGGCGTCGATCAACTTCCGAGCGCGCGCATGATCCGGAACATGCGCGACATGGATATGCCCCTCGCCGTCATCAGGAGAATGCTGACCGTGCTGCCCGTTTCGCAGGCGCAGGCGGAGTTGTTGGTTCGTCAGCACCTGGAGATGCGCGAGCGACAGCTTGAGCAGATTCGATGGCAGGCCCGCCAATTTACCAAACAATTGAAACCGGAGGCAAATCAAATGAATCTTGAAGTTACAGTAAGGAATATTCCCACCCAGCAGATCATCAGCATCACCCGCCGCCATACCGTGGATGGATTGGGCAAACAGCAGGAGCAGGACATCGGCGTGTTGTTTGCGCTTGCCAACGAACAGGGCGCGCAGCCTGTGGGTGCTCCGTTCGGCATCTATCATGGCGCTGTCAGCGAAACTGAGGATGGGCCTGTGGAAACAGGCCTCGCCGTGGAAGGAAGCGTTCAGGGCAGGGGCGATATCGCAGTGAAGCAGTTGGAAGGCAGTCAGGCGGCGTGCGTCGTCATCACAGGCGAGCTATGCCATTATCCCGAACTGCTCGGCGCCTACGATGCCGCCGCAGATTGGATCCAAAAGAACGGCTTTGAAACGACCCAGCCCCCGCGTGAGATCTGGTACACGGGGCCGGGGCCTGATGCGAAGTGGGAGATCGCCTGGTTGTTCAAGTAAAAAAGCAGGTCACGCTTCATGTCCTTTCGGGGCACGTAGCGTGACCTGCACGTTTATTTCAATGCCTTCACCGCATTCCGCCCCGCCGCGCCGCTGACTCCGCCCCCGCCGTGGACTCCGCTTCCGCAGAGATATAAGTTATCGATCGGCGTCTTGTGGTTCGACCAGCCCGGGATCGGTCGCATGAAGAGGAATTGATCGAGCATGAGTTGACCGTGGTTGAGGTCGCCTTCGGTGAGACCGTAGGTTTGTTCGAGGTCGAGGGGCGTGATGGTTTTGATACTA
>JAEURI010000101.1 GCA_016789225.1 Anaerolineales bacterium | reverse complement strand
AAAAACGTAGGGGCGCGGTCTCCGCGCCCCTATTTCTTTGCAACCCATAGATTGGGCGGGGGGACCCCGCCCCTACAAATATGAACATCAACCAACCCGTTCCTGATTTTGAATTGCCTGACCTCAACGGCAACACGCATCGTCTCTCCGACCATCGCGGGCGGATCGTCATTATCAACTTTTGGTCGTGTGAATGTCCGCATTCGGAGCGCACCGATAAAGCTATCTTGTCCATGTTCGTGCAGTGGCAGGATGACGTGACTATGTTGAGCATTGCCTCGAATCGCAATGAAACGGTCGAGGCGTTGAGAGAGGCCGCTGAAAGCCGCCGCCTGCCGCAGGTCCTGCATGATGCGGATTGTGCGGTGGCAAACCTCTTCGACGCGCAAACCACGCCGCATGTCTTCGTCATCGACCGGGAGGGAATCCTGCGTTATCGCGGCTCGGTGGATGATGTCACCTTTCGCCAAAGGAAACCCACGCGCTTCTTTCTGGACGAGGCGGTTGAGTCGCTGCTCGCCGGGCAGTTCCCCGCACTGACGGAGTCTCCCGCCTACGGCTGTGCCATTGTGCGTGAAGTTTGATAGAATCAGACTGTGATCGAACTCAAGCAACGCGTCATCTTTCTGGATAAGATCCACCTCTTCAGCGGGCTGGACCAGGATCAACTGGCCGGAATCGCAGAGAGACTCGTCGAAAAAGAGGTCTCTGCAGGCGAGGTTGTTATCCGGCGCGGCACAAAGGCCGATGGCTTTTATATGCTGTTTAAGGGTAAGGTAAAGGTCACCCTGCCGACCCCCGAAAAAAGCGAAAGACAGATCGCCACCCTGTATCCCAATGACTATTTCGGTGAAGAGGCGCTGTTCGAAAACCGTGAGCGCTCGGCAAATGTCATTGCCATCGAACCCAGCACCTTGTTTTTTATCTCCCGCCAGGGCTTCGATGCCCTGCTTGCTCAATACGAAAAACTCAAACCGAACTTTCAGGTCTCCATCAAGAGCCGCAAACTGGCGCGCTCCATCAACTTCAAATGGCTGGGGAAGAACGAGGTTATTTATTTCATTGCACGCAGGCACAAGATACGCCTGCTTCGGGTGTTGGTCGCCCCGACTCTTTCCATGTTGATTCCGCTTGGGTTGTTTGCGCTGGGATTCATCACCGCCGCCACGACGCCCTATGCCCTGAGTATCGTTGGGTTTATAGGCATCCTGGGCTGGGGCATTTGGAACGCCATTGATTGGAGCAATGATTATTACATCGTCACCAACCAGCGTGTGATCTGGCTGGAAAAGGTGATCGGCCTGCACGACAGCCGCGAAGAGGCTCCGTTGGGAACCATCCTTTCGGTGGGCGTGGAGACGGATTATCTGGGGCGCATCCTGGACTATGGCAACGTCATTGTGCGCACCTTCGTGGGCAAACTGGAATTCGATCATGTCGATCACCCCGTGCAGGCCGCCGACATGATCCGCGAGTATTGGGAACGCACCAAGGCCATCACCACCCGCAGCCAGATGGATGTGATGAAGGACACCATCAAGCAGAAACTGGGGTTGCCCGTTGAAAAACGTAAACAGCCTGAACTTTCGCCCGTGGTACCCGTCGATGAAGAGAAAGTTCTCAAAACCCCGTTGTGGCTTTTGGCCCTGCAAAACTTTGTTCAATTAAGAATCGAAGAAGGCGGGAAGATCATCTATCACAAACACTGGCTCATTCTGATCCAGCAGGCATGGAAACCCCTGTCGCTCTTTTTGCTCGGCATTATTCTCTTCATCTGGCGGATGGTCGTGCTTGCCCTGTCGCCTGAGCTTGCATTTGTCCGCTTCACCGGAGGCTGGTCATTCCGCCCCGACACTTTGTCTGTGACCATTCCCCTGCTGCTGCTGCCCGTGGGTTTCTGGCTATGGTATGAATACACAGACTGGAAAAACGACACCTTCATGGTCACGCAGGATGAAATATTCGACATCGACCGCAAGCCCTTTGGCACAGAGGAACGCCGCTCGGCGCAGATCGAGAACATCCTCAGCACCTCGTATAAACGCAACGGATTTATCGCCTACATCTTTAATTATGGAACCGTGAACATTTCAGTGGGCGGAACCCAGATGGCCTTCGAAGATGTGATGGACCCCGCCGCCGTCCAGGCGGATATCAACCGCAGGCGCTCGGCGCGTATTGCCAAAAAGGGGGAAGATGCCGGCAAGGAAGACCGTGAACGTTTTGCCACCTGGCTGGCTGCGTATCACCAGAACATCAACGAATTCAACAAGCCGATCAAGGCTCCCACGGCAGACCCTCCCACCAATCCATTTTCGGCAGCCGGGCAAGACCTGGATGACCTTCCGCTCGGCGGGGATGACGCCCTTGGCGGAGAGGAAAACCTTGGCGGCAGCGACGGCCCATCCCCTGGCGAGTTTTAAGTTGGCGCGGAATCCACAAGGCGAGTATCATTGCGGCTCGAATTCCAGATGACAATAAAAACAAGGAAAAGATCAAGTATGGCATTAAGACAAATCGTATATCTCCCCGAACCCATTTTACGGAAAAAGACAAAACCCGTTACAAAGTTTGACAAGGATCTGCAGGTCCTCATCGACGACATGGTCGAGACCATGCGTGAAGCGCCCGGTGTGGGGCTGGCTGCGCCGCAGATCAACCTGCCCATGCAACTGGCAGTGGTCGAATATGCCGAAGGCGAAGATGATGAAGAGAATGAAGGCAAGGAATTACCAAAGAAGCTTTATGTCCTCATCAACCCCGAGATCACAAAGGTTTCCGATGAAAAAGTAGTGGGCATCGAGGGCTGCCTCTCCATCCCCGGCCTGGTGGGCGAAGTGGAACGGCATGAAGCGATCCAGGTCAAGGCGCTCAACCGCCACGGCCAGCCCTTCAAAATCAAAGTGAATGGATGGATGGCGCGCATCTTCCAGCATGAGATCGACCACTTGCACGGAGTGCTCTTCACAGACAAGGCCACCCGCGTCTGGAAGCCAAGCGAAGACGAAAACGAAGAAACACCGCTGGATTAATTTACGATTGGCGATTTACGATTGGATGAACATCCGCCTCCTGACTCCCGATGACCTGCCTCTGCTTCGAGAGTTTTGGATTACGCATTGGGGCGCGGACTTTATGATCGCTCACGGCGAAACCATTCGCTATGACGAAGTGGAAGGGTTTGTCTTCGGCGAATGGAAGGGCCTCATCACCTTTCAAGTTCGCGGCCGGGAATGTGAAGTCACATCGCTTGATAGTTTGCAGGAAGGCAAAGGCATTGGCACAGCGCTCGTCAATGAAGTTTTACGCGAAGCAGCCAAGCGTCATTGCCGCCGCCTTTTTCTTATCACCACCAACGACAACCTGCATGCACTCCGGTTCTACCAAAAATTCGGTTTTGAATTGTGCGCCCTGCGCCGCGGCGCGATCAATGAAACCCGCAAACAAAAGCCGTCCATTCCCCTGATCGGCATGAACAACATCCCCTTGCGAGATGAACTTGAGCTGGAAATAAAACTCACCACTGAAAATTGATCGTTGAAAGTCACATGTATCTAAAACATCTCTCTCTGACCAACTTTCGCAGTCTCACCCGCCTGGATGCCGAGCTTCCACGGCGGGCTGTTGTGTTGGTGGGGCAAAACGCGCAGGGGAAGACGTCCGTCCTGGAAGCGATCTATTTTCTGGCGGCATTTACGTCCTTCCAAACCAACATGGATCGCCAGATCGTGAATTTTCACGAGGCGAGGAATCCACTGGCCGTAACGCGGCTCGTGGCAGATTATCAACGCGGGCGCACAAAACACCGCATCGAAGCGCGTCTCATCCTTGAGCCGACCGGCGCGAACGGACAGCGCCTGCGCAAGGAAATTTTGCTGGACGGCGTCAAGCGCAATGTCAACGATGTCATCGGACATTTCAACGCGGTCATCTTCGTGCCGCAAATGTCGCAGATCATCGAAGGCGGACCCGACGAACGCCGCCGTTATCTCAACCTGGCTCTCGCGCAGGCCATCCCATCCTATGCGCGCGTCCTCAGTGAATACTCGCAGGCGCTCACCCAGCGCAACGCACTGCTCAAGGCGTTGAACGAAAGCGGCGGGAACAGCAGCCAGCTCGAAGTCTGGGATGAGGCGCTGGTCAAATCTGGGGCACAGATCATTCTGTGGCGCATCCAGGCTGTTCAGGAGATCGAACGTCTCGCCTCGCGCGTGCATCACGAACTGACTCGCGGTACCGAGATTCTGCGCCTCGCCTATGAACCCGCCTACGATCCCCTGCCCAAGCCGAACGGACAACTCGGCCTGAAGCTCGATACCGCCATTGACCGTTCTTCCATCGGGTTGAACGATATTCAAGAAGGCTTTCTGGCCAAGCTTAAATCCATTCGCAGCGAAGAGATCGCGCGCGGGGTGACGACCATCGGCCCGCACCGTGATGACCTGCGTTTCATCATCAATAAAGCGGATGTGAGCGATTACGGCTCACGCGGACAAATGCGTACCACCCTGCTGGCCTTAAAGCTCGCCGAGGTCGAATGGATGAGGGAACGCACCGGCGAATATCCGGTCATTTTGCTCGATGAAGTGATGGCCGAACTCGATGGCTCGCGCCGTGCAGACCTGTTGAAATATGTCAGCCAGGAACATCAGGTCTTATTCACAACAACAGACCTTACATTATTCGCACAAGAGTTTTCTGAAGGCGCAGAAATATGGGATGTAAAAAGTGGAGTGGTTACACCGAGAAAGTAGGTCACGTTTGAAACGTGACCTACTTTTTTATATGTGATGTAAAATAATCTTCATGGCTGATATGCTAAAGCACGATGTCATCGTCGTTGGTTCTCTAAATGCAGATCTCGTCGTCAAGTCGCCGCGTTTTCCACAGCCGGGCGAAACCATCAGCGGCGAAGACCTGCAGATCATCCCCGGCGGCAAAGGCGCGAATCAGGCTGTGGCGGCGGCAAGGCAGGGGGTCGCAGTCGCAATGGTCGGGCGAGTAGGAAGTGACAGCTTCGGCCCCTTCCTCGTTGGGAATCTCAAATCAAATCAAGTCGATACTTCTCATGTCATCGTCGATGATTCCGCCACCGGCACCGCCATCATCGTAGTGGATGCGAACGGGCAGAATAGCATCGTACTTTCACCGGGCGCAAATGGCATGGTCTCGCCAGCGGATGTAGACTCCGCTTCCTTCTTAAACTCGAAACTGCTCCTGCTCCAGTTGGAGATTCCCACGCCGACAGTTCTCCACGCCGCGCAAAAAGCCCGTGAACATGGGCTGACCGTCATCCTAAATCCCGCCCCCGCAAAAACACTCCCTGCTGAATTGCTTGCCAATGTCGATATTTTGATTCCCAATGAAAGCGAGTTATCTTTGCTGGCTGGCTTGCCCGTCAACGATGTGGACTCTGCTGAACTCGCTGCAAAAGAAATTTTGAAGCAAGGCGTGAAGACCGTCATTGTGACGCTTGGAAGCAAAGGCGCGTTACTGGTGAACGCCTCACAAACAACTCAAGTGGACACTTACAAAGTTAATGTTGTAGATACCACCGCCGCAGGCGATGCCTTCATCGGCGGATTCGCCTCTGCCATGCTGAGTGGCAAATCACTCTCAGACTCCGTCCGCTATGGCTGTGCCTGTGGTGCCTTGGCAACCACCAAATTCGGCGCCCAACCTTCGTTACCCACCAAAGCCGAAGTCGACACATTCATTATCCATCGTTCATCATCCCAATGACTCAAACCCGAATCATTCTCGATACCGATCCCGGTGTAGACGATGCGCTGGCGATCCTGCTCATGCTGGCCTCGCCGGAGATCAAACTTGAAGCATTAACCACCGTGCATGGTAATGTAAATGTGGAGAAAACCACCCGCAATGCGCTGGCACTGCTTGAATTTTTGAACGCGAGGCACATTCCGATTGCGGCGGGATGCTCCCTGCCGTTGATCAAATCGTCGCTGCATGGGGGTGAAGTGGTGCATGGAGCAAGCGGCTTGGGCGGGGCTGTATTCCCAGAACCGACGATCAAACCGCTACATATACACGCAGTGGATTATTTGATCGAGCGCTTCCTCACTGAGCCGAATGAAATCAGCCTCTATGCGGTCGGCCCGTTGACCAATGTAGCGCTTGCCATTCGCAAGGAGCCGCGCATTGTAAATGCCATCAAGGAACTGGTCATCATGGGCGGCGCCGTCCGTTCAGGCGGGAATGCCTCTCCTCAGGCAGAGTTCAATATCTACGAAGATCCGTACGCGGCGCATATTGTGTTCAACTCGGGCATTCCCATTACCCTTATTCCATTGGATGTGACCTACAAATGTCTGCTCACTTCGGTGGATGTGGAACGGCTTAACCAAATCGACTCGCCCATTGCGAAATTTGTCCGCGATGTGACGGTGGATTATATGGCGCACTATTTGAAATATGAGGGGTTTGCCGGGTGCGGACTGCACGACCCGCTCACAGTGGCAGTGGTCATTGCGCCGGAATTACTGTCCTTTGAAGAACATTATGTGAACGTGGATATTTCAGGCGGAGAATCCACAGGCAAGACCTTTGCGGATTTTATGAAGGTCTCGAAAAAGCCTGCGAATATGAAAGTTGCGCTGGATGTGAAAGGACGCGAGTTCGTGGAATTATTTATCGAGAGATTGAAAAAATTATCCCTACTAAATAAGAAGGAGATTGCTTCAGGTTAACGCCTGGCAACAGTATAGAAATGCCCAAACACATCATTATTGATACAGACCCCGGCATCGACGATTCGCTGGCGCTCCTGCTGGCGGTGGCTTCGCCGGAAATTATTTTGGACGGTGTGATCGCCATCCACGGAAATGTTTCCACTGAGCAGACGACCCGGAATGCGTTGGCAGTTTTGGAGTTGGCAAAGGCCAGCCACGTGCCGGTCTTCAAAGGCTGTGACGTGCCGTTGGTCAAGGAATCTTTGCTCAGCCCGGAAACACATGGGAATAGCGGCCTCGGGTATGCTCAACTTCCAGAAGCAGCGGCCAAGCCCAAGTCTGCGCATGGAAGCGATTATTTGATCGAGCAGATCATGTCGCGGCCGGGGGAAGTTACCCTCGTGGCAATCGGCCCGCTGACGAACGTCGCCTTGGCAATTCGCAAAGAGCCGCGCATTGTGCAGAACGTCAAAGAGGTGTTCATCATGGGCGGGGCGATCCAGCATGCGGGCAACACCACGGCGCTGGCGGAATACAACACCTTCGTTGATCCGCATGCGGCGCATGTCGTTTTCCATTCGGGCATGCCCATGATCCTCACGCCGCTGGATGTGACCTATGAATGCATTTTCACCAAGGATGACCTAAATCGACTCTTGAAGATCGATTCGCCCATTACAAAATTCATCGCCAACTCGACGCGTTTTTACATGGAGTTCCACGATGAGTACCAAAGCATTGACGGCTGTGTCATCAATGACCCGATGACCCTGGCGCTGACCTTCATGCCGGAAATTTGCGATTACCAGAACCTGGTGGTGGATGTGGATATTTCGACGGGTGTGGGGCTGGGTAATACCTTTGCGGATTTTTACAATTACGAGAAGAAAAAGCCCAATATGAAGGTAGCCATGGGCGTGCAACCACGCATGTTCATGGAATTATTTCTGGAGCGGATGGAAAAACTGGCGCTGAAAATTACGTGACATTCCGAATGCAGAAGTGTTATTATGGAATGTAGACGTGTAAAATATTTTATTCGGAGGATACCATGCTCGAAAAAATCAAGAACAACTTCAATACACAGACGTGGGTACTTATTCCCATCGCCATCGCCATTAACATTGCGGTGGGTCAGATCGTCCTCGTCCTCAAGCTGCCCGTGTTCCTTGACTCCATCGGGACGGTGATGGTGGCTGTCCTGTGCGGCCCATGGGCTGGCGCTCTCACCGGCGCGCTCTCGAACGTCATTTGGGGCATTGCCATCGACCCAGGCGCGCTCCCATGGTGGCCCGTCGCTGCCATGATCGGCTATATGGCCGGGCGCATGGCGCAGTGGGGCTTCTTCAAGAGCTGGTGGAAGGTTGTCGTGACCGGTTTCGTGGTTGCGCTTACCGCCGCCATCGTCTCGACCCCCATTGCTGTGTACCTCTTCGGTGGCATCACGGCCAGCGGCTCATCCTTCATCACGGCCTACCTGCTTGCAACCGGGCAGGGCATTTGGTCGGCAGTGGTCAGCACCAGCTTCCTGACCGAGCCAGTGGACAAGATCACCACCGCCATGATCGCCTTTGCCATCATCCTTGGCCTGCCCAAGCGCACCATCGGCGGTTACCCGAAGGCTCAACAGGTGGAGACCGAAGGACAAACCAACAATACCCAGATGTACATCGCCATTGGCGTGGTCGTCCTATTGGTGTTGTTTGCGGCGTTCATGCTGCGCAATATTCTCGGCGGGTAAATCCGCAGTTGCCCTCCAAAATGGAGGATGACAGAAAACGCAGGAGACCAGAAGATTTCTGGTCTCTTTTTGTTATTTATGATATCCCCATACTGGGTATAATCCGAACCTATGCATGAGCGCCTTTCCTTCCACATTCAAAGAGATAGCTTCCTACACCGCCTCAACCCGTTGACAAAACTGGTGCTGACCCTCGCCCTGATCTTGATTGCCTTCACCTTCCCCTGGTATTGGACGCCGCATATTCTTGTGCTCATCGCCATCATTCCGCTCAGCATCGTAGGAAAGGTTTTCCGCGAATTTTCCCTGACGGCTCTACGGCTCATCATTCCAGCGGCGGGTTTTCTCTTTTTGATGCAGGCCTTCTTCCAGCCCATCGGGGAGGATGTCATCTTCAAATTCTATTTTCTGGATATCACCAGCGAGAGCCTGATGTTCGCCTTCCGAAATGCAATGCGCGTTTTTGTGATGGTCTCGGCGTTCACGCTTTTCCTGGTCACCACCCACCCCAGCGAATTGATGTCTGACCTCACGCGGCGCGGATTGCCCGGTCAATTTGCCTACGTCATCATCTCCACGCTGCAAATTCTTCCGCAAATGCAAGCCAAGGCACAGACCATTATCTCTGCCCAACGTTCACGCGGCCTGGATACAGAAAGCAGTTTCTTCAAACGAGCCGGTTCTCTGATTCCACTTATCGGCCCATTGGTATTCGGTTCATTGGTCGAAGTGGAAGAACGCGCCATCGCCATCGAGGCGCGCGGCTTTACCTCCAGGCATGTCAAAACCTCTTTGCATGAAATTCCAGACTCTGCCTTCGATCAATTCCTGCGTTGGGCTTTACTGGCACTCATCATTGTTTCCATCGGGTTGAATCTATGGCCTTCATAAATCTTCAGAACGTCACATATAAATACCCGCTCACCAAAGGGCCTGTCCTGCAAAATATAAATTTGCAGGTGCGGGAAGGCGAATTTGTTTCGGTGATCGGTCCCAACGGAGCGGGCAAATCCACCCTGTGTTACGCACTGGCCGGGTTTGTTCCGCATTTCTTCAAAGGCGAATTTTCCGGTGAGATCGAAGTGGACGGCAAACAGTCCAGCAAATCCACGCTCGATGAATGGGTGTTGAATGTCGGCCTCGCGTTCCAGAATCCCTTCAACCAGATCTCCGGCGCAAAGTACACCGTCTTTGAAGAACTGGCCTTCGGATTGGAAAATATCGGCGTGCCGCGTGACGAGATGAAGGTCCGCGTGGAGGAGGCGATGGCCCTGACCGGGATCAGCGACCTGGCGGATCGTTCTCCTTATTCGCTTTCCGGCGGACAACAACAACGCGTCGCACTGACCTCGATCCTGGTCATGCGACCCAGGCTTTTGGTGCTCGACGAACCGACCTCGCAAATGGACCCCATCGGCACCCGCGAAGTCTTCGGTGTGGTGCGCCGCATGGCAGAGCAAGGCATGACCGTCGTCATGGTGGAACACAAAATGGAATGGATCGCCGAATTCGCGGATAGAGTCATTGCCTTGAAGGAAGGTCAGATCCTGATGGAAGGCAGGCCGAACGAAGTACTGACCTCCGACCTGTTGACGGAGAATGGATTCGGCGTTTCGCGTTACACATCCACGGCACGCGAGGCAAAGAAGCGCGGACTGTGGAGGAAGGATCATCTACCCGTCACATTGGATGAGGCGGTGGAAGGGTTCAAGAAGTAAGGGCGGTTCCCCTCGCCCAGTTTTTTGGATAGCACATATTATGAACATCAACATCAAAGACCTTCGTTTTACCTATCCCACCGGGTTGGAAGCTCTGAAAGGCATCAACCTCACCATCGACTCCGGCGAGCAGGTTGCCATTGTTGGGCAGAACGGCGCAGGGAAGACGACTCTCGTTCGTCATTTCAATGGTCTGCTCAAACCAGCCTCTGGCTCTGTCATCATTGGCGGATGGGACACGGCAAAATACTCCGTGGCAAAACTGGCTTCACGGGTTGGGTATGTGTTCCAGAACCCGGATGAGCAGCTATTCTCCAGAGATGTCTTGACCGAGGTTTCTTTTGGTCCGCGCAATTTGGGATACTCAAAAGAGAAAATTGATGAACTCGTCAAGCGCGCCATGGCGTTGACCGAGTTGAACGACAAGGCCGAGACCAATCCCTACGACCTCTCGCCCACGTGGAGAAAAATGGTCGCGCTGGCCTCCATCATCGCAATGGATACCTCCATCGTCATCTTCGATGAGCCGACAACCGGACAGGATGCTGTCAATGTGGGACGCATTGCACATGTCATTGCCGAGTTGAAGAAGGAGGGCAAGACGGTCATCACCATCACCCACGATATCGATTTTTGCGCCGAGAACTTCGAGCGCGTCATCGCCTTGTCAAAGGGACAGGTTCTGCTCGACGGTCACACCCGCGAGGTGTTGGGGCAGGAAGAGACCCTGGCGCAAACCTATGTCGACCCGCCGCAGTTGACGAGATTGGGAAAACGATTGGGGTTGAAAGAGACCGTAACGAGACAAGAAGAATTTATGCAGGCAATCACGTAGGGATGAGGCTCACCACACATCAACCAAAGGGCGACCGCAAGGGTCGCCCTTACTGTTTATAAACGACCAATTCTTCATACCCCGAATCATTTTCATACATCTCCCGCTTGTAAACTACATCATCCAATTCAAGCAGTATGATCTCGGCGGTGGTGTAGATCTTGCATCCACTGACCAGATGCCCGCCGATGGTAACGCCATTCCCATCGGAGATGGCGATATGCAGATGAGAACCGTGAACAGAGACCGTGCCAGACATGGAAACAATCTCAAAATGCCCCTCGTATTCGTTGTTATATTCCCGGTTCGCAAGGCGCAGGGTGGCGTGAGTTAAACTGCCCACGCTGGAGAGGGTGCATCCCGCCTGAATATTGTTTTGGCTTACATAATCCTCTATCGAGTCGAACAGATCCTGACCGGGTTTTAGGCGAAAGGTGTGGGATCTCATGCAGGAACCTCCATATAAAAAAGTACCGCAACTTTAAAGTTGCGGTACGCAAAACTTACCAAAACATAAAACCGGTCAACCCGGCAAACCAATCGATGAGGTATTGGTAGAACTGCAAACCGAGCAGGGCTACAATGACTCCAAGAATGGCCCCGGCGATGATATCCGAAAGGTAATGCACGCCCATGGCGACACGCGCCAAAGATACCAGCGGCGCCCAAACCCAAAGGATAGTAGCAAGCCAGGGCGGGGCAAGAACCGAGCCGAGGACTGCGATCAAAAAGGCACGGGCGGCGTGTCCCGATGGGAAGGAATGCGGATCAGTGTTGCGATAGATCCCGCCCCATTCGCCTTCGGGTCGTTTGCGGCGTACAAGAAACTTTACGGCAAGCACCACTGCGGCCAGGCCGCCAATGCCAAAGAATTCGACCGTTTCCCATTTACGCCAGCCTGGGTTGCTGAAGAACCAGGCAATGATAAGCGCGGCGAGCCAAAACCACGAGTCGCCGGAGTGGGCGAAGAAGATGGCAATGTTGCGCAAAAAACCCGGCTTCTCAGCAACACGCATTTGACTGGAAAGTCGGGCATCGAGTTCGAGGAGACTGCGGAGACTCATTTTTTCTTTACTCTGACCTTTGTTCTTGGTTTTTTTGTTTCCATTCTGGCGGCGACGATCTTTGCAGAACGCTGTTTGGATGATGCCCTGGCAGCGACCTTCTTTTGATGAGCAAGATCTTCGCGCATTAATTCCAACTGATGCGGCTTGTCCACATCCATGCACGGCTCGGCATGTTCCCATATGATGGCACGGCCTTTGATACCGATGCGTTGCGAAGCACGCTCAACCAAGCCCTGCAACGTGAATTGCTTCGTGAACAATTGGAAAAGCGTGTCCCAGCCGATCACCGCCGCCTGACGCAGGGGACTCTTGCGGTTGCCGATGAGTTCCTCCCATGTATCTAGGTGATCGGTGGCCATGCTGTAATGGACGATGTTGACATCCGCGCCGCACACTTCCATATCCTTGAGTTTGGTGTAGGTGCGGTTGGAAGCTGGGAAACGCGCCTCCATCACTTCACGCGGACAGACGCCATAATAGATATCATCCCTCGTCTGCATGGATGTTTTGATCAGCCAGTCGACCATTTCACCTTTGAGAGAGGGGATGTCGGAGGAAACGATCAGGACGTACTCGTATTTGGGATTCAGTTCCAGAGATTTTTTCACGCCGGTCACGATGTTCGCCAGCATACGTCCCTGATTGGAGATGTAATGTAAGGGCTTCTTGCAGGTCAGGCCGCTTTTCGCGGAAAGCCCAATGACAATGACCTGATCGACCTGCTTTGATTCACCAAGCGCATCCAGAACCCATTGCACCATGGGCTTGCCCGCCACATCGATTAATGCCTTGGAATCACCGTTGGAATAGGCATACAACTTGTCACCTGGCTGGGGAATCCCGCCTGCTGTTACGATGGCATTCATCATAATTAATTCAGCTCCTGCAATTGAGGCCCGAAACCGAGTTTGTCGATCAGTTCGGAGAGTTCAGGCCAGGTGAGTGGCCGCCCCTTGCCGGAAACCGCCACAAGCGCCGCTTCCATCATGTTCGTGCCGAAGGAACGGCCCTCGAGTACCGGCGTGGTGGTGACGAGATATTTCACACCTGCCTTGCGGAAGGCTTCCACATCTTCGGGTGTGGTCGTATTCGTAACAACCACCTTCCCAGTCAGATCGTCTGGCATAAAGCGTTTAATATAATGACAATCACCGGCAATGACGGTGGCCCAGGCGTAGTATTTGCCCCATTTGGGTGTGCGCTTTTCCTGTTTTTCACCCGTCGGGTAGATCCATTCAAAGGGCAGGCGTCCGGCAATGGGCATTAACAACGATGCGACTGTTTTCAAGCGTTGGATCGAATGAATGGCAATCGGGATATCCAAGCCAAACATCAGGTCGCCGTAGACGGTTTCGTAACCTAGGTCTGAAAAGGCGCGGGCAAGTCCCCAACGGTCAGCGCCTAATGTCACCAGCACTTTGCGCCCCCGCGAGTTGATATAGTCGCCGATCTTCTGATCTAAAAATGCAGGGGCTTTGTTCTCAAGCGTGTTCTTTAACCCGCCGCCATCGACCAACGGGGTCTTTTTCACAAATCGAACCATGGGGGTCACAGAATGCAAGGCGTACCATTTTCCATCGATGATCGCGCCTAAATCTGCGCCGCCGACGCCGAATGCATCCACTGTACCATCCAATTCCTTATATTTCAGAGCGGCCGCTTCCATGTCGCCATCAGTTCCGATGCGTTCGATACTGACTTTTTCGCCGAGCAATGTGACTTCCACTGCCTTGTTGCGTTTGGACGAGCCGATGCTGATGCTAACTGCGCGTTTCATGAAGAATCCTCCACGGGTGTGATGAGGCCAGTTATATCATGATTCAGGATGAAGGTCCGGTGGGCATCGTCCCCGCAAGGGGAAGCGTGAAGAAGAAGGTGGCCCCCCCACCCACCTCACTCTGGATCCAGATCCTGCCTCCGTGAAATTCGATGATCCTCTTTACGAGGGCCAGACCGATGCCAGTGCCCTCCGAGTCGGCGTCCAGCTTGTTGAACAGGCCGAAAATGCGGTCATGGTGGACAAATGGGATGCCAATGCCGTTATCACGGATGAAGAAGATGGGCTTACCTTCCTCCATTCCATCCTGGCCGATCTCGATTTTTGGGTTCAGCGTAACAAACTTGGCGGCATTGTCGATCAGATTCTGCAGAACCTCCACAAAGCGGTGGCGGTCGCCATAGACGCGTGGCATATTCTCCTGCACTTGCACTTGTACATTATTCTCCTGAAGGCGTCCATGTACAAGCTCGAGAGCTTCGTACACAATATCATTGAAAGGGATTGACTGAGGCGGGTTGATCAAGCGTCCAATGCGGGAGAGGTCGAGGAGTTCGTTCAGCAGGGATTGCATCTTGTCGGTGGCATCGGAGATACGTTTCATATCGTTGCGCAGGCGTGTCACGTTCCCGGTGGCAGCATCGCGTTCCAGGAACCCAAGAAAACCTTTAATGGTGATAAGGGGGGATTTGAGGTCGTGCGAAACGGTATAAGTAAAACGTTCCAGTTCGCTGTTCTTCTGTTCGAGTTCGTTGATCAATTTCTCCCGTTCGGTCTCCACCCATTTGCGCTGGCTAATATCACGTACCATGATAATAGCGGATTCAGTGGTGACCGGGGAGATACGAGCTTCGTAGAATTGCAATTCCTCACCGGGCGGCAGGCCATATTCAAAGGCATGCAATTGACCGGTTGCAATGGCACGGTCGAGGGCAAACATGGTTTGTTCTTTTATTATAGGCGGAAAGAGGTCATTGATATTCTTGCCGAGAAACTCCGAGGGCGCCATAAGGGACACCGCGCCGGATGACGGAAGGTAATCCAGGAATACGCCGTCCCGTGACACTTCGAAGATCATATCGGGGATCGCTCCCAGGATGGCGCGCGTGCGCACTTCTGCGCTTTGGAGGGCATCCTGGGCCTGCTTTTGTTCGGTCATATCGTAGAACATGGACAGAATACAGGCCTGCCCCTTGATCTCGATCAACTCATAAAAAGCAATGGCATGGCGAGGTTGATTGGTTTGAATTTCATAAAACACATAATCGGGATTTAGCAGGGAGTGCTTGTTTTTTAGCTCCTCCACAAAGTGGCTGCGTTCACTGTCCGATTCCCACATGTCCAATTCACTGGCTTTCCGGCCAAGCGAGGTTTGGGCAGGGTACCCGGTAAGTTTCCAGTACGCCTGATTGGCATCGAGAAGCTGCCCCTCTTCCAGCGTGGTAATGCAAATAGCAACCGGGCTGGCCTGGAAGACCTTGCGAAAACGTTCTTCGTATTCTAGAAGCGCACGTTCCGTCCGTCTTTGTTCGGAGACATCATAAAACATACAGAGGATGCAACGCTGGTCGCGGATGTTGATCAACTCGTAGTAGGCCACAGAGGATTTATTTCCCTCCGGTCCGCGTCCCTTGAATTCGATCTCAATGTTCTGTAGAGAGCCAGTTTTTAGCAGATCTTGCAGAAATTCTTCCCGTTGTGCCTCGTTATCCCACATTCCCATTTCAAGGGATGAACGACCTAATGCAGATTCAGGAGAGAGCCCGCTTAAGCGCCAGAATGCTTCGTTGGCTTCGAGGAAAATGCCTTCTTCCAACGTAACAATGGAAATGGCGATATTGCTGTTATTGAAGACCTTTCTGAAGCGTTCCTCGCTGGAGCGCAGGTCATGTTCCACGATCCTGCGTTCTTTGATCTCTTTCTGTGCGCTTTCATATAATCGCGCATTATCAATGGCAAGGGAGGCCAGTGCAGCAAGCCTTTCCAATAGGACAACTTTTTCGTGAGTGATCTCCATGTGCTTATCCAGATATGCGATAAGGAGTACACCGATCACATTTTGTCCGGACTTGAAAGGCGTTGCCATGACGCCTTGGAATCCCATCCCTTCCACTTCGGCAAGCCTTCCCTCCCATTCGCTGTAGTTCTTTATAACAATGCTCTTGCCGGTGTCCCAGGCTGTGCCCACCACGCCTTCTTTTCTGCCGGTGATCATTTCGTCAAATTGGACAAAGATCCCGTGGCCGATCTCCTGTCTTAAAGCAGAGCCATCCGGCATGACCAGATTTAGGGCAACATGCGGCGTATCGAACAGTTCGCTAACGCGATCGAGGATCGACCCAAGGAGTGGGCTCAGCTCGAGACGATTGAGCAGGCCAAAGGTCGTTTCGTGAAGCGCCGTGAGGTATTGGGCTTGAAGTTGAAGTTTTTCATCCACCCGCAGACGTTCCCTTAATTCCAACCGCGAATCAGAGAGCGAACGGTTTAGACGGTAAATAAGAATATAGGTCAGGATGCTGGAAATAATGAAGACCGCTGTCAGATCCCTTGCATAGCCGAGGGGTGGGTCGATGGTATACACCCGTACTCCGGTATGCTCCTGAAACGCAAACGCCCAGATGACCGCAATGCTAGCCAGGCCGGTCAGTAGGCCTTCGCGCCATCCCAATAACAGGGCCGCCAGCAGAACGAGAATGGAATAGGCCATGACCGCAATATCACGAAGCCCATCGGCCTGCCATGCCTGAAAGGTCAAAGCCGTCCAAGCCAGGAGAACCAAAAATATCCCGGCGGCGCGAACATACCCATAACGAATAAGAACTTGTGTAAGAAAGAGGATTAAGAGGAGCGCTGGAAAAAACAGGCGGGAGGAAAGGCTCAACCATTCCCCTGTAATGAGACGGGATACCGAGATGACCAATACCACCCCAAAAGCAACCCAACCAAAAGAATTTAGTATCTGAGCTGTCCGAGTCTTCTCTTCGCTCTCAAATATGGAGGGGGCAAACAGGCGGCGAAACCATTCATACATAAAAAATATTATATATCATGTCTCTTTTAATCGGCATCCCATAAAACAATCGGGCGGAGCACGTCGAGTCGCTCCGCCCGATTGTTTAGTAGGGCTTTTCCAGTAATTCGTCCAGCACCTTTTTAGATGCATCGTCAATGACCGCATGCTGGCTGCCGCCATGCGAGTCCATCGTCACAACGACGGGGAATTCCTTGACTTCGATCAGCCACATGGCTTCGGGAACGCCAAATTCCATTTTGAACACGCCATGTACCTTGGTTACCGTCTGTGCAAGGAAGGAGGCCGCGCCGCCGATGGCATGGAAGTAAACACCCGGCGTTTCCTGACAGCCCTTCAAAGTTTTCGCGCCCATGCCGCCCTTGCCAATCACGCCTTTGACGTTAAAGTGTTTCATTACATCGGCCTGGTACGGCTCTTCACGGATGGAAGTGGTGGGACCAGCGGCGATGAATTTGTAATCCTTCGTATCCAACCCGGTAACGACAGGCCCACAATGATAGATGATGGAGCCCTTCAAAAGTTTCTTCAACTCTTCATATACTTGCAGGTCATCGCCTTGAGGTTGACGGGTCTTTTTGATGAAGGTGTCGATCATCCATTTATGGGCGGCATCACGTCCGGTGACCATCATGCCAGAGATCGCCACGGTGTCGCCAACTTTTAGATCACGGATGGCTTCATCACTGACTGGAGTGGTTATCTGTTTCATAATCTTTTTTCCTTAATCGTAGATGACCTCATCGTCCTTTACAGTCAACTTGCGACGGCGATAGGCCCAGCACATATAGGAAACGGATACAAAATACGAAGCGGGCAAACGGCTAAGCCCGACGATCTTCGTATCCAGCACAGTGGTCTTGCCGCCAAAACCCATGGGACCAATTCCCATTTCGTTGGATTCCTTCGTCAGGCGTTCTTCCAACTCGGCCAGTTTCGGGTCTTCGTTGCGAGTGCCCATTTCACTGAACAACACTTCCTTGGACTTGATATATGAAGAGCCACGGTCGCCACCGATGGACACACCCAACACACCGGGAGCACAGCCCTGTCCCTGCGCTTTTTGAACCGCATCCAAAACAACCTTGCGCACACCGGCCAGGTCACGCCCGGCGCCGAGGGAATTCTCCGGCAGGGAATATTGACGGCCTACATTCTCGCATCCGCCGCCCTTGAGCATCAGTTCAATGGTGAGTTCGTCGCTCTCTGTTTCTTCAAAGTGGATATAAGGGAAATCGTCGCCGCCGAGGTTGTTGCCTGTATTCTTATCGTAGATGGCATCGACGGCGTTCGGTCGCATATAGGACCGTTTGGTGGCCTCTGCCATCGCGGCTCGGATCTGCGCCTTGAGCTGGATCGTGGACCAGCCGACCGGGTAATGCACCTGAAAGATGGGCGTACCCGTATCCTGACAGATGGGCGTGGAATTGGCGCGTGACAGGTCAATATTCTTTAGAATGGTTTCCAACGCGCCGCGCGCTGCGGAGCCAGGCTCTTCTTTTTCGATGGATTCGCGCAGACGCTTTTCGACATCCGGCGGCAGCGAACTGGATGTGCGTCGGATGAGTTCTAGAATTTCGTTGGTTAGATCTCTCATGGGTACCTCCAATGCAGGCATTTATCTTACTCCCGAAGAGGGGAATTTGGCAAATCAAAAATCTATGTGTCTGATAGGCGCAGGACAAAATAAAATCGGTAAAACGAAACGGTGACAAATGGGTTTATCCTTATACAAGACTGCTTTCAACGGAGGCCCTGATGGATATTCTAAAGATCATCCAATCCCTGCAGGATTTTATGTACGAGCTGGTCGTCTGGGTACTATTGCTGCCCAAGACCATCTTTCGGGCGATCTTTCGCCCGGGATGGATGGTGGCCTACGTCAACGAAGAGTGGGAAAAGAAGCCTGAAGATCGCTTCGATGAATATCTTTCCCCAGCGCTGTTCTTGCTGGTAGTCGCGGTAATTCCCAATACTCTTTTTAGCTGGATGGGAAGAAATGTAGTCACATCAGATGTCACAGCCCAGTTAACAGAAGATAACCTTGTCGCCTCCACGCTGGCGGTGTTGGTGTGTCTGCTGATCTATTTATTCTGGATCCAAATTCTCAGCAAGCAGCCGGTGAGACGTTCCGTGTTGAAGCGCTTGTTTTTCATTCAATGCTACCTGGTTGCCCCTGCGCAATTGATCTATGTACTACTTGCGGTCTTCGGGTTGAACACCATAGGCACCCTGTTGGTATGGGTCTTGAATATTTTCATCACCACGTTTTACGAAGCCTTTGCTTTTCGGGATGAATTGAAGGTCGGCCTGCTCAAAGGTTGGATGTTTGCCATCCTGCCTTACGCGGTGTTGGCACTTCTTTGGGTCCCGCTTTGGCTGGTTTCCTCCTTCCTTTTTTAAACAAAAAATCCCGAAGCAGAACTTCGGGATTTTGAATTCTTGTTATTTGTTCAGCTTCGCACGCATCACGAAACGATTGACCCCGCCGAAGCGATACTTATAATCCTCGTCGCCGCGCATGAAGTCAAATTCGCTGCGCTTGTTCTCACAGCACCATTGAATGGTATGACTCAGCAGCACCCAGCCGGGGGAAAGCTCCATGTGTGCGCGGCTGACCCCGGAGTTGTACCCCCATAATTTATTGTTGTAATCAAAATTTAAAGAGGCGGCGGTCTTGACTCCGCCAATTTCCAAAAAGCCGAGCCAAAGATAACCATGCTCATGGGCAGATCGCAGGACGGCCGTCATTTGTTCGCGCATGCCGGGATGAAGAAAGTTGGCCTTGTTCGGGTCCTGCACCATCAAGTCGAAGAAGGTATCGAGTTCAGGTTCAATGGCGGCTGTCTTTTCCACGATGGTGAAGCGGACATTCAATTCCGACTCAGCGGCGCGGCGCATTTTGCGGCGGATCTCGTGGCGTTGTTTCTTTTCGACCCGCGAGAGATATTCTTCAAAGTCACCATTCAGGGCAATGCGCGGGGTGGGACGATAAACTTCTTCGAGATGCTTCCAGCCGCGCTTTTCACCTTCCGCTTTGAGGGCAGCTAGAGTGGGAGAATCATCGGGGAGGTTATACCAGTCGAGGCTGGACCAGTTCCCGCCGAGGGCCGAGGCGAGAAAATCCAGCAAGCCGGAGATAAAGGCAGAGTGATCGGCCGGGCGGACGATCACATCCAGGTAGTCGGAAATTTCGATACTGCCGATCAAGAGAAGCGCTGGTTTGTTTTCATACTCTGCAATGAAAAGCGGGGCAATTCCGGCGAGTTTTCCGCCCTCATGCGCTGAAACCAGGATCAACTGGGCGTTCTTCCATTCGCCACCGCCGCGATGTTCCCACCATACCTGCTGGTATTCGTAACGCAAAAAAGGCGAATCGCTTATGGATTCGCCAAGCAAATTGTTCCATTCGTTGGAGTCTATCTGTGAAAAATCGTTGAGAAGTGTATAGTCCATGGCCGTCGAATTTTACCAGTATAATGATAGGCGATTAGGTGCCATTCTTACATGCCTCTTGATATCAACCTCTCGCCTCTTTATCGAATCAGCGGCCAGGAACAAGCCGATATGCCGGGCGTGCTGGCGCTCAACCCGCCTAAAACTGCTGCTCGCGGGCGCGAACAGGACCGTCTGATCGTTTATCTATTGCTGACCGGCAACTCCACCATCACCACAAACGAATATTACAAACTGGCTGAGGGCGCTGCGAATGTGTTTTACCAAACCCCGCGCGCCGTCACCAGCGCTTTGCGGGCTGCCGCAGATTTCGTGAACAAAGCCCTGCTGGAACGCAACATGAGCACGAGCAGCCGCGGTCAATATGCGCTGGCCTGGCTGTCATTGGCTGCGGTGCGTGAGGGTCAGTGTATCTTTTCGATGAGCGGGCCCATGCATGCCTACTGGTTCAGCCAGAGTGGGCCGCGCCATTATTTTGAACCGGCCATTACGGGCAAGGGATTGGGCTCCGGCCAAACTCTCAACATCCATTATGCACAAGCCGACCTGACCGCGGGCGACCACATGCTCTTTTGCGGGCGTGTGCCCAATGCCTGGGCTGCTCCACTGGAAGATGCAAAGCCATCTTCATTCGATGCGATGCGCCGGAGGCTGGTCACCCTGACGAACGAAGATTTGAACGCGATTCTGATCCATGCTTCTGAAGGTGTGGGCACGATGAATCTGCTTAAGGGAAACGCCTCCCCAAAGCTCGAACTGCCCAAGGCCGAGCCTCTTCAAGAGGAAGAGGCCCCGCCTCTCCCCAGCCCGGGCCTGCCTGAGCTTGAGGGAGTTGAATCTACGCCGGGGCATGTTCTGCAGCCTGCAAACTATGCATCCGATTCCGCTGAGATCGTGGAAGAAAATGAACCTGCCTTGGAGTCGGTTTCTGCCGATCCACTAGCCAGCCTGCCGAGACAGACCACGCCGCGCGATTTCCCCGCTTCGATTCCCAGGGCGACTCACAAGCCGCAGCCCGTTCCGACCGAAGAAATAAAAGAGAACGTCGAAGAGCCCGCTCCGAAGCCGCAAACAGCGGAAACAAAACAACCTGTTCCACCCGAGATCATAAAACAACCGGAAGGGCCGCGTGAGCCGTCTCCCTTTGCGCGAAAGACAGCCAAGACCATCGTCAGTTTTATGCAGGGCTTTCGCCGTTCAAGCCAGATGTTCGGCGAAAAATTGAGAGGGTTTCTACCGCGCCTGCTGCCTAATTCCGAAACAAGCGACGCACTCAACCCATCCGATTTTTCCATGTTTGTCATTGCCATCACCGTCCCGCTGGTGATCGTAACGATTCTCTTTGTAGTGTATTCAAAATATGGGCGCAATCCTCAATTCGAGAATTACATTCAGGAGGCACAGCAGGTCAACCAGCAGGCGCCGTCGCTTGCCAGCCCGATCGAACAGCGGGAGGCCTGGAACCACGTCATCGAACTCGTGCTAAAAGCAGAGGACATTTACCGCCCCACGTCCGAGTCGATCTCGCTGCGGCAGGAGGCGGAGGCGAATCTCGACAAGCTCCTCGGCATCACCCGCATGCAGTTTAATCCGGCCTTCAGTTCAAAGCTGGGCATTGACGTCAGCCGTATGGCTGCCAGCGAAAAGGATATCTATCTGCTCAATGCCGCGAATGGTGATGTTCTGCGCGCCTTTCCCTCTGGCAACGGCGGCTTTGAATTGGATACCACCTTCACTTGTAAACAGGGTGTTTATGGAAATTACACCGTCGGCCCGCTGGTGGATATCCTCGCCCTGCCGGTGATGAACTTCATCAACGCCACTCTGCTGGGCATCGACGCGAACGGCAACCTGTTGTATTGCGCGCCCGGGCAGGTTCCTCAAGCCATTCCCCTACCCCCACCCGATACGAACTGGGGACATGTGAACGCCTTCATGTTGGACAGTGGCACCCTGTATGTTTTGGATGCCCAATCCCGCGCGGTTTGGGTTTATAACGGCAAGGACGGCACTTATATCGACCGTCCGTATTTCTTCTTTGGTCAGCAAACCCCTACCCAGGATGTGATCGACTTCATCGTCTCTGGCGATGAGATGTATCTGCTGCACGGGGATGGACGCCTCTCCAATTGTTCGTACAGCCGCATCGATTCGAATACATCCAAATGTCAGGACCCGGTGCCGCTGGTGAATCCATTTCAGGCTTATCAGGATATTGACTTGTTCGGTGCGGCGCATTTCACACAAATTCTCTTCGCCGCTCCGCCCGACCCTTCCATTCTTCTGCTCGATGCCGACGGACAAAGTCTGATGCGTTTCGCGCCGAGAACGCTTGAGTTGCAGAATCAATTTCGCCCGACGACAGGAGGCGGGAATCCGGTTCCCTCGGGTGCGGTTGGCGCAGTAGCCGTCAGCCCGGATCATGTGTTGTATCTTGCTGTGAATGGTCAGGTTTATTTTTCAGTGAATATGCCTTGATGTGAGCAGACCTCATGCCGAATCTGTTGGACTCGATCCTCAACCTCTTTCGTCCAGCCCGCTTCCCCGCGGATAATGCAACCGAGCCCGCGCAGATCACGCGCAGCAAAGTACTGGTCATCGTATATGATCCGGTCATCGACACGTCTACGGGAGCGACCCTTTCGCGAAAGATGAATTGGCACGATACAGGCGACCTGCTGACCCACTTCATGGCAGATATGCTGGAGGTCAGCAAGGGTCTGGTGCGGTATGAAGTCGTTCAGCGCATCAACCTGAACGAATTCCCCGCCAAGGTGGATGGATTTCGCTATACGCCCAAGTCTTTCATGGATGTCTGGAACCGCACCACGCCGCCTCACATGCCGCAGGAGGTGGATTACCATGCCATTCTGAAAAAATTCAATATTCTTCAACGCGTGGCGCGAAATGAGATCGATGAAGTGTGGCTCTTTGGTTTTCCCCATGCGGGGTTTTACGAATCCATTATGGGCGGGCCGGGCGCGTTTTGGTGTAATTCCAAGCCGCTGACAAACACAGCTGCCAGCAAACGGCGTTTCATCATCATGGGCTTTTCATATGAACGTTATATCGGCGAAATGATGGAATCCTATGGCCATCGCGCCGAGTCCATCATGGAAAAGACCTTCAGCAACTTGACCGGCGAATCAAACCTTTGGAAGCGTTTCATACGCTACGATAAGACCTCCCCCGGGAAATCTGCCTGTGGTAATGTTCATTTCGCGCCCAACAGCCAATCCGATTATGATTGGGGTAATTCCCTGCCGGTGCAAAGCGAATGTTACGACTGGTTGTTGAACTTCCCGAACTTCAAAGGGGATGTGCGCACGGTGACTTCAAAGGAATGGGGCGAGGGCAACATCCGCGCCCATCATAAATGGTGGTTCAATCATTTTCCGCGGGTGGGCGGCAGGAGGAACGGAGTCCACAATAATTGGTGGCAATACATTGCCGCCCCGCAACAGGTGATCGTCTAGCTCCCCAAACATTTCGCGGCCACTCCCTGCGTGAAGTGTTTTTGAAAAGTGCATTGATCCGAAAATTCGTTTCGCAAGACAATCAAAGGGAGGTTA
The DNA here is from genome assembly GCA_016789225.1 of Anaerolineales bacterium. Lineage (GTDB taxonomy): Bacteria > Chloroflexota > Anaerolineae > Anaerolineales > Villigracilaceae > Villigracilis. Next base: position 4,711 of record JAEURI010000101.1, on the reverse strand, counting down.
ACTTAACAAAGATGCAGATTTCATTGATTATCACATTCTTATAATGTTGTTTTTAAAATTGAGTCACTAAAATAGAGATAACCTCAGATTCCGTTTTCGAAACGACAAAATACTATTGTCAGGTTTACGACCAAGCTGAGTTTAGTAAGTAATTTTATGCATCTGGAACTTCTCGTCCCTTTAATATACACACTTGCAGCCATTTATTATGCCCTGCTGGGTCTCTACGCCTGGAAAAAACGCCCTGCCGTGGCCGTGGTTTCTTTTGCATGGGCGATGCTTTCCATTTCCTTTTGGACGTTCACCTACAGCCTCGAAATCTATTTCCCTTCGCTTCCAGCCAAACTGTTCTTTGTTTTTGCCGAATACCTGGGCATTGTCAGCGTTCCCGTCTTTTTATTCTTCTTTGCCCTTGAATATACCGGCCGCAGTCATTTGCTCAGCCTGCGAGTCCGTGCGTTGCTCTGGGCCATCCCCATTCTCACCCTGATCCTTGTGTGGACAAATTCCTTTCACCATCTTATGTGGGATATGGAAACGGTGGTCATTGTTAATGGGCTCAGATTGCTCAGCGTTCGGTTTGCCTGGTTCTTCTGGTTATATATCGTTTTTTCCTATATCCTTTTGCTGTTGGCAAGCATCCTTCTCATCATGGATTTTCTGCAAAGGCCGGGTGTTTTCCGCATCCTGATGGGTCTTGTCATTTTGGGAATTCTAAGTCCGCTGGTGGGCAGTTTGCTTTTTGTGACCGGGAATAGTCCCATTGATAATGTGGATGTTACTCCCCTGTTCTTTCTGCCAACCGCGCTGGGACTCTTATGGGTCAGCACCCGATACCGCCTTTTGGATATCCTGCCTCCGGAACATATTACGGTGTTGAAGAACATGAAAGACAGTGTGATCGTATTGAATCCCCAGCAGCGAGTCCTCTATATAAACCCGGTCACTGAACGGTTATTTAATCGCCTGGAAGATGAAGCTATCGGCCAGCCATTTGAGTATGTTGCAGACCGTTATTATGAAAAAATATCCCCCTACCTCACAGGCCATGAACATCGGGCTGAGATCACGATCAAAGACAACGATCATTCCAAAACCTTCGAAGTCACTGCATCGCCCGTCTCTTCGAAACAGGCCAATAGGCCAGATAGATCCGACCTCATGGTCATCCTGCACGACATTACGGAACGCAAGGAAGCCGAGGTACTGCTCAGCCGCAGGGAATCGATCATGTCTGCCATCAGCATGGCAGCAGAACAGTTCCTGAAAGAATCCGGTTGGGAAACAAAGATCCAAGGCATATTGGAAAAGATCGGCCAGGCGGCCAATGTCAGCCGGATTTTGGTGGTAAAAAATCATCTCTCCAAAAACGGAGACATTCTATCCAGCCTGATCCATGAATGGACCGTGCCGAACATTCCCTCCCTGCTCCAAAATCAGCAGTTTCAAGATGTAGCCATGAGTAAGGCAGGTCTCTCCCGCTGGGTAACAGCCATGACCAAGGGAGATTCTATTCATGGCCTTTACAAGAATCTGCCGGAGGAGGAAAAAAATCTCATGCAGACCCTGGAAAGCCAGTCCTTTGCAGCGGTCCCAGTGCTGACCGATCACGAGTGGTGGGGCTTTATAATGTTCGAGGAATGCTGTGAAGAGCGGGAATGGACCGGCATGGAGCTGGATGCATTTCGTGCCGCCGCCAATATTCTCGGCGCAGCAGAAGTGCGCGCCCGCACCGAACAAAAACTCATTCAACGTCAGCGTGCTCTGAGCCTGCTTCAGGAGATTGTCGCGGTCTCGCTTCAGGCACGGGATGTGAGAGAAATGGCGGAGACTGTGGCAAACCGCCTCGGAAATTTAATAGATGCCGATGGATGTTTTGTCACCCTGTGGGATGAAATCAATCATCGCACGATCCCATTCGCCGCCTATGGCCCTCAAAAGGAAATTTATGCAACCATCAAGGTTGACCCCGAGGAAAAAACTTTCACCCGCTCCGCCTTGGAACTTGGGCGCACCCTGGTCATTGAAGATACAGAAGATACCCCCTATGCCTCCCGCAACATCACACAAAATTTTCCATCAAAATCCGCGCTGGTTCTGCCCCTTACCACGCTTACAAAAAAACTGGGGGCGGTTCTGATTGCCTTTAATACCTATCATCAATTTGAAGCTGAGGAAATCCAGATCAGCGAGCAGGCATCTGCGCTGATCGCGCTTGCGCTCGAAAAGTTTCAGATCATGGAGGAAGCCCAAAAACGGGCAGACACCTCTGAGACCCTGCGCAAGGCTGGTATGGTGATCACAGAAAAACTTGAAATGAAAGAAGCTGTCGAGCATATTCTCGAACAACTTCAGCAGGTGGTTCCCTATGACAGCGCTTCAGTACAACTACTGGAAAACGAGGAATTGATCATTATCGGCGGCCATGGATGGAAAAACAAGAATGATGTTATCGGTCTTCGCTTTCCTGCTCACGGAGATAACCCGAATCGGGTGGTACTCGAAACCGGAAAGCCCTATTACCTGCCCGAAACCTGGAAAGTCTTTGAATCCTTTAAGAACCCTCCTCACAACCATATCCGTTCCTGGCTCGGCGTCCCCCTCATCGTCCAGGACAAGATCATCGGCCTGCTTGCCATAGATAGTTCCGAAACAAATGACTTCACCGAAGGGGATATGAAAACCGCCTCTGAATTTGCAAACCAGGTGGCTATTACCCTGGAGAATGCACGTCTCTATCAAGAAACTCAAACCCAGGCCATCACCGATCCCCTTACCAATCTATACAACCGCCGTGGGTTGTTCGAATTGGGTAGAGTTGAGTTTGTGCGGTCAGATCGTATGGATCGCCAGTTTTCGGCCATCATGCTCGATCTCGACCATTTCAAAAAGATAAACGATACGTACGGTCATTCCACGGGCGATCAAGTCCTGCGCGAGTTTGCAAACCGCTGTAAAAGTTGTATTCGTGAAATAGATTTGATCGGTCGCTATGGCGGCGAGGAGATCATTATTCTCCTCCCGGATACAGGGATCAAAGCAAGCTTGATCGTGGCTGAACGCCTTCGCACAGCCATTGCAGGCAGACCCATTCAGTTGGACGAGGGGAAGGAGTTACACATATCTGCAAGCCTGGGCGTGGCCTGCAAGGATGAAAACACGACCAGTATGGACATGCTGATCGCGCGCGCCGACCAGGCCCTGTACATTGCAAAACACAACGGCCGCAATCGTGTGTCGGTCAGTCGTTGACCCTGATCGATCCCCAAATCTGATAAAGCCCCAATCTTCCATTTTCCCCATCGGATAGAAAAGACGCCTCCACTTTCATTTGGACATGTTCGGCCAATCGAAGCAGTTCCTCCTCTGAAAACTGGTGCGCATACCGCAGCCCCTCTCCCCCGCTGCGCCAATCGAGAAGATAATCTCCTGCGTCCACATCATCATCGGAAAGACCCGCGCGGCTCCACGGTTGGATTCGAGCTTTTAGTTTTTCGCTGTTCAAAAACTGCCAATTGGATAAATAGAACTTCCCGCCGGGTTTGAGAAGTCTCTTCATCGTACGTAAAATATCCAGGCGGATCTCTTCAGATGGAATATGATGAAGGGTTGCGAACATCGTCACCACAGCCCATTTGCCGCTTTCCACCTGCCATTGATAATTCTCCGATGAAAGCTGGCTGAGATCGATTTCCCAGAAATCCACTCCCGGCGTTCGCTCCGCTTCCCGAAGTAGCGGCAGGCTGAAGTCCACGCCAAGAAGCGCCGCCTGGTGACCGCGACCATGCAGTTCATGCAGAAAAAATCCATTGCCGCATCCCAAGTCCAAGACGGATTCATCGTTTTGAATCAATTCAAGAATCCGACGCACTCCGGGTTGCAGTTTTTGGCGGGTGGCAGAAAACGAATCCCCAAAGCGCTCATAGAATTCGCGGTTGAGGGCAAGCAGGCGTTCGGCAGTGTTGGAATTCATGCAGGCATTATACCCAGCGCAGGGAAGACATAACGGTATAATCGCGGCATGTTTTCAAAGCAGGAAATTGAAGCCCTTTCGAATGAATTCGAGGCAAAGACCCCGCAGGAGATCATCCAATGGGCGGTGGGTGCGTATTGGCCTGCCATCGCCATGAGCTCCTCCTTTCAGACCCAGTCCATTCCGCTGCTGCACATGGTGACACAAATCAAGCGCGGCATTGCGGTATTCTTCATTGACACCGGCTATCACTTCTGGGAGACGTTGTTGTTCCGCGAGAAGATCGCCTCGGAATGGAAGATCAATGTGATCGACCTGTATCGTGAACATCGCTGGGATGTATTTGCCAGGCAGCACATTCGCACTCTGCCCATCGACGACCCGAATCTATGCTGCTATCTGCATAAGGTTCAGCCGATGCAAAAAGCGCTCAAAGATGTGAAGGCGTGGATCAGCGGCATCCGCCGTGACCAGACTTCGGTGCGTTCCCATGCAAAGATCCTGGAATTGCAGGAGGACGGTTTATTGAAGATCAACCCGCTCCTGAACTGGACGAAGAACGATGTAAAAAGATACATGGAAGAACACAGCCTGCCATCGCATCCTTTATATGAAAAAGGCTACCGCAGTGTGGGCTGTGCGCCCTGTACCATCGCCATTGGGGTGGATGATGACGAACGCGCCGGTCGCTGGGCGGGGCGCGGCAAAGTGGAATGCGGCCTGCATACCGCCATGTTC
>JAEURI010000098.1 GCA_016789225.1 Anaerolineales bacterium | reverse complement strand
GACCATCCCCCTGGCGCTGGTCACGATGACGCAAATGAACGCCTTGGTTGCAGGCTATCTGGATATCTCGGTCGGCTCGATTATGACCATGGGTGTGATCATTGCTTCCTTTATCATCACAGATGGTGCCCCTCCCAATGTGATCGCGCTCGGTGGGTTGGCAATGCTTGGCATGGGCATCCTTGTCGGTTTTTTCAATGCCACACTTGTGCGTTGGGTAAAACTGCCTTCCATTATCGCCACACTGGCTACCTTGAGCATTTTGGATGGGATCGCCCTCTCGCTTCGCCCCGTTGCTGCGGGCTTGATCAGTTTCGATTTTTTGGATTCGATCACCACCAGTGTGGGATTTGTTCCCGTAGCCTTTATCGTCCTTTTCATCGCCGCCTCTCTCTGGGACATCTGGCTGTACGCCACCCCGGCTGGCCTCACGCTGCGAGCGGTGGGGCACGACGCACAAGCTGCGCGTCGTATCGGCGCGGCAACCACCCGCATTCGCGTGGGCGCATTTGTCCTGTCAGGTTTGATGGCCGCGGTCGCTTCTTTCTTTCTCGCCGCTCAAGTGGGTGTCGGTGATCCGCGTGCAGGAACGAGTTACGCGTTATCCAGTCTGGCCGCAGCGGTGTTGGGCGGCTCCAGTTTGATGGGTGGACGTGGCACATTCATAGGTGCCATTGTTTCGGCCTTATTCTTAACTCTCATTATTAATATCCTGCCTCTGCTCGGGTTGAGTAATGTAGTGGGGTTGATCGCCGTTGGTGCACTTTTATTATTGGGACTGGCTTTTTATCAGATCAACGACCTCAAGGAGTTGGTAAAACTTAATTACAAACGCGTTCAAAGATTGGTCAAGGGCTCGCGCCTGAATCAGCTTCGTGACCTGCCCAAGGTGTACGTTAGCGATGCAACATCCCTCCCTTCTGAAAAGAAACAAATTTTGATCAAGGGCGGCACAGTGTTAACAATGGACCCGTCATTAGGGAATTTTAGAAATGCAGATGTTCTCATTGAAGGCACAAAGATTTCAGCGGTCGGATATAACTTGCCCGTGAACGGAGCAGAGGTGATCGACGCTTCCAATATGATCGTGATGCCTGGTTTTGTAGACACGCATCGTCACATATGGGAAGGTCTGCTCCGAAATGTAGGAGCAGACACCCCGTTGGAAGGACGCGAGGGCTACATCCGCTATGTATTGGGGAAGTTCGCCCCATCCTTCCGCCCACAGGATGCCTACACTGGGAATCTGGTCAGCGCGCTCGGCGCACTGGATGCAGGCATCACCACCTTGCTGGATTGGTCGCATATTCAAGGCTCTCCCGAGCACACGGATGCTGTTATTAAAGCACTGCAAGACTCAGGCATGCGGGCCGTCTTCGCGTATGGCTTCCCCTGGTGGGGAGATTGGAACGACCGCCAGCCCAGTTGGTTCGTGCGCGCGGCAAAGGAGTATTTTTCGTCCAAAGATCAAATGCTGACCTATGCGCTCGCCGCTCCGGGACCAGAGTTCGTTGATTTTGAGATCGCCCGCGACCATTGGAAACTGGCCCGTGAGGTGGATGCGCGCATCACCACACACGTTGGTGTGGGTTCCTACGGAATGGAAGGCAAAGTGCAGGAGATGGGCGAGGCAGGACTGTTGCGCAACGATACAACCTACATTCACTGCACTACACTCAACAACACCGAAATCCAAATGATCGTGGATAGCGGTGGAACAGTTTCTTTAGCTGCCCCCGTGGAAATGATGATGGGACATGGCATGCCGCCCATCCAGAAATTCCTTGACCGCGGCTTGAAACCCAGCCTAAGTGTGGACGTGGAGACCAATGTGCCTGGCGATATGTTCACGCAGATGCGTTCGGTCATGTCGCTGCAGCGCGCCATGTCATTCGAAAGACAACTGGCCGGTGACGGTGCAGCGCCGGAATGTATCAGCTCGCGCGATGTACTGCAATATGCAACCATTGAGGGTGCGCGCGCCAACGGATTGGCCCACAAGACCGGTTCGCTCACACCAGGCAAAGAGGCGGATGTCATCATGCTGCGAACCGACAAGCCCAATGTGGTCCCGGTCAACGACCCGATTGGTGCAGTAGTCTGGAGTATGGACACAAGCAATGTCGACTCGGTATTCGTGGCAGGCAAACCAATGAAACGAAACGGCGAATTGCTGCACGTGGATTGGAACTCGGTAAAAAAGGCCGTAATTGATTCGCGCGATTACGTCATGAAAAAATCAGGCTTTAGATTGCCTCAGATCTAGCAGCATTCATATCTGAGAAACGATCGCTATCAGTCTACAAGTCAGTAAACCAAAGCAGGATACTCCCCCAAGAGTATCCTGCTTTGTACTATATAAAGTTTCTTAGAAGCGGTCATATCCGTAAATATAGAGAATGATGAACTCATTTTCAATGCAGGCAAGTCCATGTGAGGGCAATCCACAAGAACACATATGACAAAAATTACCCAAGTTGGGACTTTGGTCAATTATCAGATGGGGCAAAAAAAGCTAAAATAATTGGGAAAAAATTCATAAATAAGGGCTTGTCCATTCCGCAAGCAAACAGCAGCCGTGATTCTTCTATACTTTTTTTATGGTCTGGCATTTGAAGGGTTGGGGCTTGCTGCATATTTGCAATTGAGGCGGGAGGGAGATTTTCCATTAAAGAAAGAACTGCCCTGGCTGGCAGCATTTGGCTTTGTCGGCGGCGCAGCGGGCTGGGTGGACATGTTCCTCACAAGTGGCTCGCTCGATGAGATCACAAATATTCTGAGCATTTTGCGGGTCAGCTTGCACCTGTTTACCGGACTGATCCTTTTACGGTTTGGATGGGGAATGCTCAATAACCTGAATCCCCTGCCCGCCTGGAGTATTTTCATTCCCGGGATTTTGATCGTACCGATCGCCTTCGTCATCACGTATGCGGTTACGACCTTCATCACCCCATCGCCCATCGCCATCCCGATCGAAATCTGGACCCGCTACCTGCTCTACCTTCCGGGCAGTCTCCTCGCTGGAATTGGCTTCCTGCGCCAATGGCATGCACAACGAAAACTTGGACTCTATGATGTTTCCAACCTGATGCTTGGAGCCGGGCTGGCTTTTCTTTTTGAAGCAGTGGTAATGGGGCTCATCGTTCCAGCCGCGCCGTATGGACCCGCCTCTTATTACAATTATGATCGTGTGATCCATAATGCTTTCAGCGGGGAAAGTATTGAGGCTAGCAAACAATACAGCCTGGCTGCCTGGCTCGATTATCAAAGCGTTCTAAATACCACAGGTATTCCAATTGAAATCTGGCGCATGCTCTCGGCAGTGATCGTTACCTTTTTTGTTGTGAAAGCGCTGGATGTATTCGAAGCCATTCGGAAACGTCAGGTGCGCGCCCTTCAAGATGAACGCGACCGTGCTCAACGTGAATCATTCGAAGCCCAGATCCTTGCGCGCCAGACAGCAGAAAATTGGACAAATGCGCTGGTCAACATCAGCCGCCGCATCGCCGAGCTTGAACATGTGGATGACATTCTCATCTATATTGTGGACACGGTACAGCAGTTGCTGAGAACAAATTTTGTCGGCGTGGCGATCCAAAACCAGGAAAATTCAAACCTCGAGCTAAAGTGCTATTCAAATGGGACCGACATCCATCTGGTGGCAAATATTGCAGTGGCAGTAACCAATCCTCTTATTCAGGAGGTGATGCGAAGCTCAAGTCCCTACCGTTCGCGAGGCAGTGAGGCAATCGAGGTATTCGATGGAATTTGTTTCTTCACGAACGCGCCGGTAAAAGCAACCGTCATCGTTCCGCTTAAATTGGATAACACAAATATCGGCACATTATGGATCGCACGCTTTGAAGCTGACCCGTTCCCTGAGACCGATATGATCTGGCTCGAAAGCATGGCAGACCAGGTCGTGATTGCCATCCAGCACGGGCTGATGACCTCCCAACTTCAATCGCTATCCATTGTTCAGGAACGCGGGCGCATTGCGCGTGAAATGCATGATGGCCTGGCGCAGGTACTCGGGTATTTGAACCTGCAAACCCAAACTCTTGGTTCACTATTAAATCAGGGCAAGGTCGAAAAATTGCAGGATGAACTGACCCAAATGCGTCAGGCGATCCAAACCGCCCATGCAGATGTCCGTGAGAACATTTTGAGTCTGCGCACCACACTTGCGCAGGAAAAAGGTTTGGATGCCGCCGTGGAAGAATACCTGACCGAGTTCGGCATCCAAATGGGCATTAAGACCAAGTTCGCTTTTCAGGTGGATGGTGAATTGAATCTTTCCTCTGTTGCTGAGGTTCAACTTGTTTGTATCTTGCAGGAGGCACTGACGAACATACGAAAGCACGCCCAGGCTCAACAGGTGGACGTGCTAATAAGAAAGGAGAAGCATGGGGATGGAGATCACATTCACATGCAGGTCATGGATGATGGGATCGGCTTCCAGGTGGCTGGCTCAAAACGTAACTTTGGCTTACAGACAATGCGAGAGCGGGCTGAAAGTGTAAGCGGGAGGTTAATCATTAAGTCCGGCCACGGAGGCGGCACAAGGGTCGAATGCACCCTCCCGTGCCTGCAACCGGAGAGATTACAAAAACAAAGCGTAGTCCTCCATTGAGAACATACTGTTTTTGAAATGAGTGAATTAGCATGAATGTCCGCGAATGGGCTTTACCTGTTTATACCATCCTGATGCAATTGGCAGTGGGCGCCTTTGCCATTCTCTGGCTGATCCGCCATCTGGCAGGGTCGAAGTTCAGCGCCAAGGAGATCGACCGCATCATCAGCAACCCGATATTGGTCATTGCCTTCACAGCAGCGGTTGCCATGGGTGGTGCGCATTTTCATTTAAGCAAACCCTTCCATTCGTTCCTGGCGGTGTTTAATTTTAAATCCTCCTGGCTTAGCCGGGAAATCGTATTCTCAGTCCTGTTCTTCCTGTCAACGATGAGCGTACTCTATCTGACCTATTTCCAAACCCACCATCGCAGGTTGATCTCCATACTCGGCTGGCTGGCCATATTATTTGGGAGCACCCTGATCTATTGCATGGCCCGCATTTATCTCATCCCCACACAAGTGGCGTGGAATTCCACCACCGTCATTTTTTCGTTCTTTACCACCGCCCTAATGGTCGGCAGCATGACAATATCCACTCTGATGGTCCTGGACTTGAAATTTGCGGAGATCAAAAAAGCGGATGATGTGGAACTGCGCACCCAGGTGATCCGTTATTCATCCGGCGGATTGACCACCCTAACGGTCCTTCTCGTCGCTTTGAGTCTTGTGATTATCTACGTTCAGATCCGCCTCCTTGCTCAGGGAGACCTGATTGCCCGCACCAGCTTGAGCCTACTCGTTGACCTGTATCTGCCACTTTTTATGATGCGATTGGTATTTCTCGTCTATGCATCCACGTCGCTTGTTGTTTCAGTAGTGAAAATGTACCGGCTGAGATCCACTCCGCAAAGCTTAATGTCGTCAGTGTACTTATCCTGTTTATTGATCCTGATAGGCGAGATTATTGGGCGTTTCCTGTTCTATGCCACGCACATCCGCGTGGGATTATAAAAATCGAATGGTGAAAAATGACAATCAAAGTTTTAATAGCAGATGACCATAAATTATTCCGTCAGGGGTTGATCGGCTTGATGAAGACCCGCGAAGATCTGGTCGAAGTGATCGGCGAGGCAGAGACAGGCGAGGAAGCGGTTCAGATGGCGGAAAAATTGAACCCGGATGTGATCCTGATGGATATTTACATGCCCCAATTGGATGGGCTCCAGGCCGCAAAGGAAATCCATCGACGTTTTCCAAAGATCGCCGTGGTCATGCTGACTTCTTCGGAGCGTGACGGTCACTTGTATGAAGCAGCGCAGATCGGCGTAGCAGGATATTTACTGAAAAGCCTGGATGCCAACGAACTGTTCGACCTGCTGCACGGTGTAACCAATGGTGAAACCGCCATGACACGCGCCATGGCATCGAAACTGTTGAAGAGTGTGGCAAACCGCATGGCAGACGAAGACAAGGGCGAACAATCACTGACCGAGCGGGAATTATTGGTGCTGCGGCTGGTCGCCAGCGGCGCGAGCAATCATGAGATCGCCGACAAGTTGACGATCTCGGTCAATACGGTAAAAAGCCACATCAAAAATATTCTGGAAAAACTACAACTTGAAAACCGCACTCAGGCCGCCACCTATGCTTTGAAACATGGATTGGTCTCGCCGCGCGACAATTAGTTAACAACATGAAACCATCGCTGCAAATTTGTATGCTTGCACTCCTGCTTGCATCCTGCCAGAGCAACAAGCCCAGCCCGAACTCAACGGTGATACCAACCGAAACACCTCAACCTACGATGACCTCATCTCTGCTGATACCCGCGCGCCAGAATGAAATTACATCAATTTGGGAAAACAGCGTCCATGCGCAGGCAGCCGAACCTGTCAATTGCAGCGATTGCCATCCAATAAAGAACGGCGTCGTGTTGGAAGAGGTTTCGTGGCGCAACCAGCAAACGGGTCAGTATGAAGCGGTCTCCGAGTCGAATTCCCTGTGCAGACAATGTCATGCAGATATATCCGCCGGGCATGCCCACATGACCTTCACATGTACGGATTGTCATAACCCTCACAAGGTGGAGGTCTCCTGTACAAATTCAGGTTGTCATTCGGATATTCCGACCATTTTCTTTGAACTTCCCGCCACGCCGACGGGAGGGCATCCTGCCAGCGGGTCATTTTGTGGCGGCGGGAATTGTCATTCAGTTGCCACAGCTGTGGCGGAAACAGCAGGTTCCACCCACGGCCCTGAACATGCTCTTGTAACCTGCGAAGCCTGCCACGACGCCAGCCAGTTTCAGGTGGGGCCATCTTTGGATGACGGCAAGTGGAGGCTCTGGCAAGAGATTGAATCCAATGGAACGATATTCACTGAAATTCGGCATTCTCACGACATTCAACTCGACGTGGATTGCGCCCGCTGCCATTTCGAAAATAATCCCTGGGGCCTGCCCCTTATAACCGGACAGGAAGCCGAAGACTAATGCTTGCATAATCACCCTTAAGGGTGATTAAAGAGTGCTCCAAGGTGGGATGATGCCGGATTACCGGAATGGTATTCTGATGGTGAAAAAATGACACAAACTAGGCGTTTGTCGCCATATTCCCCATCAGGAGAGTGCTTATTGCAAAGAGAATCAAATCTGCTTCAAGTCCCATGCCATCTGGCATATCACTTTTCCAACCCATATCGAACTTCCAACCATTAATGGAGGAAAGCATGACCCAAAATAATTTCCTCACCAAGGCTCTGAACGATACCGTGATGTCTCGGCGCAGTTTCCTCAAGTGGAGCGCCGCAATCGGCGGGACGGCTGCGCTTGCAGGCGGCGTCGATTTCGGTCTCAAGGCGATCGAAGGTGCTGCGGCTGCTGGTGAGGAACAAACACTCACAGTAGGGTGCTATCACAACTGCGGCGGACGTTGCATCCTGGCCACCAAAGTCAAAGATGGCACGATCCTGCGCATTGTCCCCGACCCCACACCTGTGGAGGATGAAACTCCTGAAGTCCCACGCGCCATCCCCTGCGTACGTGGACGTTCCCAGATCCGGCGCGTATACGCTCCCGATCGCCTTAAATACCCGATGAAGAGAGTCGGTAAACGCGGTGAGGGCAAATTCGAGCGCATCAGTTGGGAAGAGGCGCTGGATACCATCGCCAATGAAATGAAGCGCATCAAGGACACCTACGGAAACGAAGCCTTCTATTTCAATTATGCCTGGGGAGTTACCTGGACTGGTCCGGACGGCTCTTCGATCATTCAAAGACTGTTAAGCATGTTCGGCGGGTACGTCGGCTACTATGGAACCTATAGCGAAGCCGCATACGGCGTTGCCATGCCGTACATCACCGGCGGTTATGCCGGAAACTCCGCCGATGACGTGGTCAATTCCAAACTCGTTTTGCTGCTCGGCGATAACTCGCTCGTCACCCGCTCTGGCGGTGATAACGGCGGGTATTGGTATATGAAAGCCGCGCAAAACGGCACGAAGTTCATCGTCGTCGATCCCATTCTGACAGACACAGTTGCCGCAACTCAGGGCGAGTGGGTTCCGATCAACCCCGGAACCGATGTAGCTCTGATCGCTGCCATGGCGTATGTGATGGTCAAGGAAAACCTGTACGACAAGGAATTCATGGCAACCCACACCGCCGGTTTCGATGAAGCCACCCTGCCTGAAGGCGCGCCACGCAATTCGTCCTATATGGCGTACTTGATGGGCAAAGGTTACGACAAGGTAGAGAAGACTCCTGAATGGGCTGCAGCCATCACCGGCATTCCGGCAGAACGCATCGCCAATCTGGCGCGTGAAATCGCGTCCGTCAAGCCCTGCGCAATCATCCAATGCTGGGGCCCTCAGAGACGCGCCTACGGCGAACAATTCGTCCGTGCCGTTCCCATCCTGGCTGCCATGACCGGCAATTTCGGAATCAGCGGCGGCAACACGGGACAACTCCCCGGCGGCGGATACTGCCCGATGGGCGGAATCCCGGTTCCTCCCAACCCTGTGCAGGTCTCCATCCCCTGCTTTATGTGGCCCGATTTCGTCACACGCGGCACTGAGATGACCGTTGAGAAGGATTACATCCGTGGCGCGAGCACCGGCTGGAGCGCCAACGCCGGCGACACGACCACTACTCAAGCGAACAAGGATCTCCGCTTGAAATCCAACATGAAGTTTATGTGGAATCACGGCGGGAACTGCATCATCAACCAGCACGCGAACGTCAACTACACCCGCCAGGTGCTTGAAGACGACTCGAAACTGGAAATGATCGTCACTGTTGAAGTAGGTAACACCCCCAGTACCCTGTACTCGGACATCATCCTGCCTGGGACGACCGGTTTCGAAGCTGACAACATCATCACTGGCGAAGGCCACGGCATCAAGGGCAATCACGCCTGGGCGCTCTTCAATCACAAAGTGATCGAGCCGATGTTCGAAGCCAAGGACGATGTCTGGATTGCTGAGCAGCTCGCGGACCGACTGGGATTCGGTGAAGAATTCCGCGATGGTCACACAACCCGTGAAGACTGGCTGCGCGAAATGGTGGCAGGGGCTCAAGCGAGCATCCCAGACTTCCCATCTCTTGAAGAATTCAAGGAGAAGGGCTACTTCAAACTTCCGGGTGGCAAACCGTTCGTAGCGTTCGAAGCGTTCCGGGCGGATCCTGAGGCGAATCCTCTCGGCACAGCCACGGGCAAGATCGAGATCTACTCTCCTGTGCTGGCGAACTTGAAGAACGAGGAAATTCCCCCCATCCCGTCCTACATTCCCGAATGGGAAGGTGTGAGTGACCCGCTACGCGAAAAATATCCGTTGTTGATGATGACTACGCACTTCATTGCGCGTTCACATTCGACCTTTGAAAACGTCGACATCCTGCGCGAGGCACATCCACAATGCTTGTGGATCAATTCACTGGATGCAGAAGCACGCGGCATCAAGAACGGCGACATGGTCAAGGTCTACAACGACCGCGGTATTGTTCATATCCCGGCGTATGTGACCAATCGCGTCCGCCCCGGTACGACCAACATGCCCCAAGGCGCCCACTTCACTCCCAATGCGGATGGTGTGGATATCCGCGGCTGCGGTAACACGCTGACCAACTACCGCCCAACCCCGATGGCTAAGGGTTTCACGGCGCACACCAACCTGGTTCAGGTCGAGAAGTTATAAGGAGAATGAACCATGGCTAAACAACTTGCTTTTTACGTAGATTTGAATAAATGCTCTGGCTGTAAAGCCTGCCAGATCGCCTGCAAGGATAAGAGCAACCTCCCTGTCGGCGTCCGCTGGCGCCGGGTCTTCCAGTACGAAGGCGGCGAGTGGATCAACCAGAACGGACAAATGATCCCCAGCAATGTGTACGCCTACTCTGTTTCGTCCGCTTGTATGCACTGCGCGAAACCGATCTGTATGGAAGTCTGCCCGACCAGCGCGATCTCCAAGCGGGATGACGGCATCGTATTGATCAACGCTGACATTTGCATTGGCTGTCGTTACTGCTCATGGGCATGCCCGTACGGCGCACCGCAGTTCAACGAAGAACTGAACGTGATGACCAAATGCGATATGTGCCATGACCTAGTGGACAAAGGCGAACGCCCAGCCTGCGTGGAATCATGCCCCTACCGCGCCATGGACTTTGGCCCTCTGAATGAACTTCAGGCAAAGTACGGCACATTTGCAGACCCGGCCCCATTGCCCGACTCCAACATCACCGAACCCGCTGTGGTCTACAAACCCAATAAGGTCACCAAGTCGTCTGGCAATGCCAATGGCCGCTTGATGAACCTGGAGGAACTCTAAAATGGATACTCGCGAATGGGCTTTATTAGCCTTCACAATCCTCGGACAAACCGCAGCCGGTTTGATGATCGTCCTGATGATCGTGCGCACCTATATCGCCGCAAAAGCAGGCAATGACCTCGCAGACCGCCTGACGAATCGACCGCTTTATATCGTGGTTCCCGTCATGGCCGTGGCGTTCATCGCCTCCCTGTTTCATCTCGGCAGTCCGCTGCACATCGTCCGAGCGGTTCCGAATATCGGGTCTTCGTGGCTCAGCCGGGAAGTGGTATTCGCCGTAATATTCATGGTCTTTGCCGCGCTGTACACCTTCCTGCAATGGCGCAAAGTTGGGAGCCTCGGTCTTCGCATTGCCATCGGCTGGATCACTGTACTGCTTGCAGCAGCCTATATCTACGCCATGGGCATGGTCTACATGATCACCACCCAGCCTGCCTGGAATACCATTGCCACCCCAATCAACTTTGTCATCGGAAGTTTGTTGCTGGGAACTTTGGGAATGGCAGCCGGATTGATCGCCGGTGGTCATAAAGCCGAAGAGACGAACATCGTTCATACCGTTCTGCAGGCTCTCGCCATCGCCGCCATTGTCCTGCTTGGTATCGAGTTCATCGTCCTGCCCATCTTCATGGCGTATCTCGCCACACAGGGAGGCGCAGCCTTGCAATCCCTGAATATGATGGTCGGTTCCTACGGTGTGGCGTTCTTCTTCCGCCTGCTGCTGCTATTCGTTGGAGCAGGCGTACTGGCGGCTTATCTCTATCGAAATGCCTCCATCGCTGAAAAAGAGAAAACGCTGGCAAGCCTCGCCTACAGCGCCTTTGCACTTGCGCTGGTCAGCGAAGTGCTGGGACGTTTCATCTTCTACGCCTCACACTACCGCATCGGTATCTAACCCGGCATAAGCAACACAAGCATCGGGGGTGGGCACTGGCTCACCCCCGATTTGTTGAAGGCAAATGAAACTTCGCATCCATGCTCTCTTTATATTGACGTTGTTCGCCGGGATCATTTTGATAACGGTCAACAGCGCATCCGCCCGGACCGGGGAACTGGTACGGGTTCTCGAACTTTCTCCCAGTGGATACGAAAGAGCGCACGCCCTCGCCTTCTCGCCAGATGGAAATCACCTCGCAGTCGGCGGAACCTCCGGCATTTATCTTTTCGACACTCAGCAATTATCCGAGCCGGATTTTATTCAAACCAATGTTTGGGCACGCAGCCTGATCTTTCTGCCGCAGAACAACCAGCTTGTGGCAGGTCTGTTCGACAACACCGTAAAATTCTGGAACATCACAGACCCCAACCCGCTAAAAACAATGGACGCACCCGATGGCTGGGTACGAAGCATCGCCACCTCACATGACGGTTCTCTTATAGCAGCCGCATCAGATGACAACACCATCCGCATTTGGCAAACTGGAAGTGACGAGTTGAAGCTGGTCTTGAACGATCTGACTGGCGTCCGTGTGGTTGCGCTTTCACCGGATGGAACATTGATCGCTGGCGCGCTTTCAGACAACACCGTCCGCGTATGGAAGGTCTCGAACGGTGAACTGCTTTACACGCTCAACAGTCATAAAGATTGGCCGCGTTGCCTCGCCTTCTCGCCAGATGGACAGCTCCTCGCCTCCTGCGGGTTCGACAGAACCATCCGTTTGTGGAGCATTTCCAATGGGAATTTGATGCGGGTTTTGGAAGGTCACAAATCCAGCATTCTGGGCATCGCATTTTCGCCGGATGGCCAGACCATCGCATCCGGTTCTGTAGATCAAACGGTACGCGTGTGGAACGTCAGCGATGGCAGTCAAATAAAGATCCTGCAAGGACACACAGACTTTGTCTATGCCGTGGCATTCTCGCTGGATGGAAAAACACTTGCATCGGGCGGCGGAGACAACACCCTACGCCTGTGGAGTCTGGAAAACCTGACGGTTTATCCCGATGAGGCAATCCCCGATGTCCCTTCGGATTGCCGTCAATGCCACCATCGCCGCGGACAGAACGAACCGGCGCGCGTCATTGACTTGAGTTGTGAAGCCTGCCATGCAGGCGGCATTGGGCTTTCGTGGTGTACGGCCTTCCCACGTTCCTCACTAGCCGAGCAGACGCCGATCCACTACAACGCTACGTATGATGTTTCCGGCGTGCCTGTCAACCAGAGCAATGTCGCCATTGTGATTGCATCACCGGGGAACGGCGAGACGTTCTACGCGATGGGAAATTCCCTTGCACCAGAGATCATCAGCGGCAGAGTGTACGTTGAAGATAAAGAAAACATCACAAAGATCAATGTTCACCTTGATATCGTCTCAGATGGGAAGACAACCGCTTCGCTTAAAACCAACCCAAACGCGAATGGCGATTTCACGTTCAACGTTGCCATCAATCCCAATTCACCGCCTTCGTATTCGTCCAAACCTGCCACCCGGCAATGCACGCAATGCCACGACGACTCGCTGGCACAAGCGGGCATCCCAACTGGGACGGTCCATTTTGTCGTTACAGCTGTTACCCCCGATGGCCAATCTGCAACTGATTCGCGCTGGGCGCGTGTCGATGCCAGCGGAAACGCTGCGCTTCCCATTCAGATCGTGGACGCTGAAACGAATGAACCACTGAACGGTCTTTCCGTCGAAGCCACCACGATCCTATATCAATGGCGTGAACGGTTCAGCAGCATCACTACCGGCGGGGATGGAATGGCGCAGTTGGAGTTGGAGGAGTTATCACAGGCCCCTACAACCTACAACCTGACCATCCCGCCTCAGATCCTGAACGGGATTCTGTACGTCAGCCCGGAAGCTGTGATCACAACCCTTAACTCAGGCACAAACGAGACACCGGTCACGTTGAAAGCGCAAGCCATGAAAGGGCGCATCGAAGGCCACATCGTTGAAGGAAACCCAACGAACCTTTGGGCAATTCAATTACCAGCAGGGCCTGTTTATCAGATCACATCCACGCTTCAAAATACATTTACATTCGAAGATATTCCTGTCGGGCAATATTTGCTCACAGCGGATGTCTTCGCGCTGGCTGAGAAAAATCTCTATGCCACGCCGCAAGAAGTTGATCTTTTTACAACACCTGAAACGCAAGTAGAGATCTCCCCCGTTGCCGCGAAACCTATAACGGGCTCCATTGAATCAAAAGATGGGAATTTCCTTCCGTTTACGTGGGTTCATCTGGGCAAGCATGAAATGACTCAAGCAGGCGATCCTTCATCCGGAAAATTTCTACTTCCAAACCTGCCTGAAGTTGACTTTATCACTGCTTCTTCGCCGGGATATTACGCCCTGCCGCAAGAGATCTCTGATACAGACGCGACTTTGAATTTTCAACTCACGCCCCGGCCTGAAACGCAATTTATCGCATGGAATGACGGGCAGATCGTTTTGCCGTCTGAGACGACCGGCTCAATGGATGGGTTGGAATTCGATCTATCCTCCGGCTGGCTGTGGGGTGAGAGCAACACCGCCTCTGAAATATTGAGCATCCATCTGCCAAATCTGGATGTCCAAGTCTCAAGCGGAAGTTTTGCGCTGGAATATCCCGCCGCAGGGATGGGCTGGCTGTACGTCCATCGAGGCGAGGCAAAAGTTTCGGGTCCCGCCGACCAGCCACAAGTCATAGTGCGAGGCGGAGAGATGCTCGCGTTGATGGGCAATGTGAATCCCATCCCGATGGAACCTTCCGTCATTATGGCGTTTCATCCAATCCTGGAAAAATCGCCAGTTTCCGAGATCATTGAGCCGACGCTCAACGCAAAAATTCGATCCTGGCTGGCAAAAGCAGGAATTGGAACTTTGCAGATTATTACATTTATCACCTATATTCTCTCACTTGCAGCCCTATCCGTAATCGTCCTTCGCGGATTATTCTTAATCAGAAAGTCATCACCCGATGAGGAGACATCCAATGCAGTCAAACACCATAAATGATCTGAGATCCACCATCCTCGGGGAATCGTTATTGTTCGGTATGTTGGGAAAAATTCTCTATGCCGATCTGGATAAAAACTGGCTGGAAACATTGATCCAGGAAGATGTTTTTAGCGAAGCGCCGTTCGGAGCCGAGCAGGTCGAGATACAGCGCGGCATTGAGTTATTGCAGCGTTGGACGAACGAAAACCGCGGCACTTTGGAATTGCCGCAATTCAAGACATTGCAGGATGACCATTTGCACTTGTTCATCGGGCTGGGAAAAGTGATCGCGCCCATGTGGGAATCGGTTTACTTTAGTGAGAAAAAATTAATTTTTCAAGAACAGACCCTGCAAGTCCGCGAATGGTATGCACGTTTCGGTTTGCAGGCAGAACGCATCAACCGTGAACCCGATGACCACATCGGACTCGAAATGTTGTTCATCGCACATCTGGCATCGCTGGCGTTGCAAGCCATCGAACAAAATGATGAAACCAAATTAAACGAAGTGCTGCAAGCCCAGCGTGATTTTCTCTCCGAGCATCTTCTACGCTGGGGACCGGTTTGGGCGAAACTCGTCAAGCAATATGCCGCCACTGATTTCTATCGCGGCATCGCGCATCTCACGCACGGGGCATTGCTTGCAGTTGCCGAAACCCTCGAGATCAAAATGCCCAAAGAGGCTGTGCTGTGAGCTTATTGAACGCCGCTGAACGGTTCGCTTCCATAGACCGTTCGCAAATCGTTCTCGAAACGAAGCGCTGTCTGCACACGCAAGATCAACTTTCGAATTGCGCGGCATGTTTTGATATCTGTCCGGTTCAAGCCATCACCATCGGCAAGCCGCCCGCGCTTGACTCGGAAAAGTGCGAGTCCTGTCTGGCTTGTTTACCGGTTTGTCCTGTCGGTGCATTCCGCGCAGATGATGATGTGGCCGACTTGTTGACCTGCATCACACATATCGAGGACCAGCCGGTTGAATTGCTGTGCGGGCTTCACTCACATCCCGAAACCGGCACAGCTGTGGAATCTGTCGGTATCCAAATTCATGGATGTCTCGCAGGCTTAGGGACTGGCGCACTGCTAACTCTCACTGCTTTGGGAGTAAAACGCCTCACCCTCCGCGCCGACGGTTGCTCTGCCTGCAAGTGGCATTCGCTACACTCGAAGATTCATCTGCAAGCCGAAAAAGCGACACGGTTTTTATCGACGTGTGAAAATGACACCATCACCTGCGTTGACGAGATCGAATCGCCAGTGGAACGTCCGCTGTGGAAGGCGAAGAATCCGCCGCTCTCGCGCCGTGACTTATTCCGCATGATGGCGAAGCAGGGGCAAGTGGCTCTGGCGCGTGCAATGGAGAATGGCGTAAGCACCTCCAAACACCAGCCGGGACGTGACAGACTACGGCTGTTATCTGCCATCTCGCATTTGACTAGCATAACACCCACAAATTGCCTACACGAATATCAATTTGCCTCGCTAAGTATCTCTCAAGCCTGCACGGCTTGCGGCGCATGCGGACGGGCCTGCCCCACCGAAGCATTACATGTCGAAAAGAATGATGAAGCGATGACATACTCCATCACTTTCCTGACGAAGAACTGCATCGACTGTGGTCTGTGCGACCACGTCTGCCTGCCGGATGCCATTATGTTGAATCATGAACCGACCTTTGAAGAAGTTTTCAGCGTAAAAGAGGCCCAGGTGGTGGAAGCAGGTTCACTGGTCCGATGTGAGCGGTGCAAGTCATTAATGGCAGCGCGCGATGGCATGAAGTTATGTCCGCTGTGCGAGTATCGGCGCACGCATCCATTCGGTTCGATGATGCCGAAGAAAGTCTTAAGAGAATCCCGCCAATGATCTTAGGTGTAACAAAATCCAATCTGTCTGAAATCAAAAACTCCGCACTGCGCGAGTATGCCAATATTTATGTGCAGATCTATCAGGATTTCATGGATCAGGTAAAAGCGATGGGGCTTGAGGTGGAAAGCGAAGATACAACTGCGTTGGTGGCTGAAAAGACCGAGGTATTGCGGAAGAAGGGCGCGATCGTCCGCAATAATGACAAGAGCATTTACACCAATCGCATCTCGCCTTCCTGTGTGGCCTGTCAGACCGGTGCAGGCAGCTCAACCTTCTTTATTTCACTAAAATGTCATCGCGATTGTTTTTATTGCTTCAACCCCAATCAGGAAAATTACGAGTACTTCCGCGAACACACCCGTGACGTGGCGGCCGAACTCGATGAAATGCATGCATCGAAATCCACGCTTGGGCATATCGCACTGACCGGTGGAGAGCCGCTTCTGCATAAAGAAGAGACCTATCGCTTCTTTGAGCATGCGCGCGAACTGTATCCCACCTCTCACACGCGGCTGTACACCAGCGGGGATCACATCGATCGCGCCGCGCTGGAGGAATTGCAGAGATCCGGCTTGAAGGAAATCCGCTTCAGCATCCGCATGCACGACCTCGCGAAGGGACAGACACACACCTACGACCGTATCGCCCTCGCGCGCGAGTACATCCCCAATGTGATGGTGGAAATGCCCGTCCTGCCGAACACACTGGAAGAGATGAAAGATGTACTGCTGCGCCTTGAAGAGTTGGGCATCTTCGGCATCAACCTGTTGGAGTTCTGCTTCCCGCTGAACAATATCGAAGCCTATCGCGAAAAGGGATACAAGGTCAAGGTGCGACCGTTCCGCGTGCTGTACGACTACTGGTATGCAGGCGGACTTCCCATCGCGGGGAGTGAACTAGTTTGCCTTGACCTGCTCGACTTTGCGCTGGAAAAGAAATTGAAGCTCGGCGTACATTATTGCTCGCTGGAGAACAAACATACCGGTCAGCTTTACAAACAAAACAGCGGACAGCGCCTGCCTGCACGAATCCATTTTTCACAGCGTGATTACTTCCTCAAGACCGCCAAGGTCTTCGGCGAGGATATTCCTGCTGTCAAGCGGGTGTTTGACAAGATAGGCTATCGAGAATACGCTCTCAGTGAAGAACAAAACAGCCTCGAATTCCACGTCAACAAAATCTGTAGTTTGAAAAAGCTCAATGTGGATGTTGGCATCGCCAGTCATGTGATCGAAGCGCGTGAGAACGACACCGTTCTACGCGAACTTAAAGTGGATGTTACCAAACCACAGGCTTTCAGCCTTTTAAAAGATATATAAGGAGAAATAACATGTTTCAT
>JAEURI010000042.1 GCA_016789225.1 Anaerolineales bacterium | reverse complement strand
ATGAAAGAGGCGGGGCTTGTCATCAAGACCGAGCCCTACCGTACCACCATCCCCCGCTCACAACGCGGCGGTGAGATCGTCGAGCCGATGATCTCGGAACAGTGGTTCGTGAAAATCGAGTCGATGGCGAATGCCGGGTTGGATGCGGTGAAAGACGGTCGCATCAAGATCGTGCCCGAACGCTTCGAGAAGATCTATTTCAACTGGTTGGATAACATCAAAGATTGGTGTATCAGCCGTCAGTTGTGGTGGGGGCATCGCATCCCGGTGTGGTATTGCCCCGATGGTCACATGACCGTGACGCGCGAAGACCCGACCCAATGCGCCACCTGCGGCTCGAAAGATATTCATCAAGATGATGATGTGCTCGACACATGGTTCTCGTCTGGTTTGTGGCCCTTCTCCACGCTCGGCTGGCCCGATGAAACGCCCGACCTGAAATACTTCTACCCCACATCCTACATGGAAACGGGCTACGACATTTTGTTCTTCTGGGTGGCGCGCATGATCATGAGCGGACTTGAATACACGGGCGAGGCTCCGTTCCATACCGTATACCTGCACGGACTTATCCGCGATGAACATGGACGAAAGATGTCCAAGACCTATGGCAATGTGATCGACCCGCTAACCGTGATGGATGAACTTGGTACCGATGCGCTGCGCTTCACACTCTTAGTGGGTGCCACGCCCGGCAACGATATGAATCTTTCGGTGAAGAAAGTGGAAGCAAACCGCAACTTTGCCAACAAGATTTGGAACGCCGGACGTTTCGTGATCAATGCGATCAACACGCTTCAACCCGGTGCCGAGCTTGGTGACTACACCCTAGCCGACTCTTGGATCTGGGCTCGTCTGCAAACCCTCATTCGCGATGTGGAGCGTCAGTTCCAGAATTTCCAGTACGGGCAAGCTGGTCAACAGATCTATGACTTTTTATGGGCAGACTTTGCCGACTGGTACGTGGAAGTGGCAAAACTTGAGCTTGCAGAGGGCGGCGCGCGTGCAACTCGCACGGCTCATACCCTTGCACGTGTGTTCGATATGACTTTGCGTCTCTTGCATCCCTTCACACCCTTTGTGACCGAAGAGATCTGGGGGCATCTCCGCACCGCCCTGCGCGAATCACCACTGGCAGATTTGTACAAGTCCCAGCCCGAAGCGTTGATCATTGCCAGATGGCCTGAACCCCGCGAACCCGAAGGCTGGGAAGCGGATAAAGTTGCTGACTTTGAATTGATCCAGGAGATCGTGCGTTCCATCCGCAACCTGCGCGCAGAAAAGAATGTGTCACCTGCCAAACGCATCGCTGCTTCCATCTCCGCCGGTGACAAGGCAGACCTGCTGAAAGAACAATCGCGAGTCATCGCCTCCCTTGCCGGTCTCGATCAATCTCTAATTGCCATTTACCAATCTCTGCCTGAAAAGCCTTCTGATGCGATTGCCCTCGTCGTCGGCTCTTTGGAAATTTATCTCCCACTTGCCGGAATGGTAGACCTGGCCAGCGAAAAGACCCGCCTCGAAAAGGAACTCAAGGAAGCCGAGTCGCACATTCAGCGACTTGAGAATCTACTCAACGGTGACTTTGCTCAAAAAGCACCCCCCGCGCTCGTTCAAAAAGAACGTGACAAGTTAGCCGCGTATAAAGATACTGCCGAGAAGATCAAGGCGCAGTTGAAATAGGAAAACAGAGGAGCTTGTCATATCGGCAGGCTCCTCAATTTTTTTGTACAACGGACCGTCCCTTGAGAAGTTTTGTGATCAGGGGCATTTGCCACATGACCAACCCGGTTAACACAACAAATGGAATGGCTACAAACCGTACCATGGTTGTAAACGCGGGGATATCGCCAAGTGGAGAGTAGATTTGAAGGATTAGCATGGGGGCGGCCATCAGGTGGATCAAACGTTGGAGGTCGCGCAGTTTTTTGTTGGAGATATTCATGAATAAGCCTCTATTGGTTAATTTTATGTATACCCGGAATGTATCAATCAAATATGGAAGAAGTATGGATATCCATGTCAGAGATTATGGAGAATGCAGAAGAAGCAAAAATGAGGCTCAGTTTCTCCTGTTGATAAACCGAGCCTCACATTTAACACAATATCGGTCATGCTTGTAGCGTGGTTTGCTCTTTATAAATCCTCTCTTCATCCAATTGACGGATGGAAGGCAGCATCAACCCGACGAAACCAAGCAACCCACCAAAAAGGGACGTGAACAGGAACATGGACGCCATGCCCGCGCCGGGTCCCGTACCGACCAGTGTGCCAAACAGGCTGCTAAACCAACCCTGGCTTAGCATGGCCGGTTCGAAGATGCGGTCTGCCATCAACCCGCCCAATAAATAGCCGAGCGGCTGACTGGCAACCTGGATCATTTCCCGTGAGGAAAAGACCCGCCCTTGAATAGAGTTTGGGACGAGTTCCTGCCACAAGGCAAAGTAGGGGCTGACGATCAAGGGGATGGTTACTTCTGCCAAAAAACCGGCAATAGACCAGCCAACGACCGAATCGCTCATTGCCATGCTGGCGTCACAGATCAAGAACGACAAGCCGGTGGCGATGAGATACATCCGCGCCTTCTTTTGTGGATTCTTCCAGGCGATGATCCACACCCCTCCTAAAATGCCGCCCACCCCCATTGCCAGGCGGACAATGCCCAGTGCAGTCTCATCTCCTCCGCTGCGCGCAAGGATCATGGGTGAAAGCACAGCAAAGTATGTCAACGTTGCAAAGAGATTGACCATGAAAAAAGACAGGGTCAAATTGCGTAGCCCGGCGTGTTTGAAGATGTAATCCAAGCCAAAGCGCAATTCGCCCCAAAAATTTTCGGAGGGTTTTGTTTCAGTGTGTGCATTTGGAATATGGATGATAAACAACCCATATAAAGCCAACGCCATTGTGAAGAGGTCAATACAGAGCACGAAATTCAAACCGACCGTTTGTTGAACCAACCCCGCAAAGACCGGCGCGAACATCCTCGCCAGTGACCTGCCCAAGCCAAGCAATCCATTCGCGCGGGTGTATCCATCTCTTGGCACGACCAAACTAACTGTCGAGGTAAATGCTGGCTCTTGAAACGCTTCGAAGATGCCAGCCAAGCCAATCGTCAGGTACAAGTGCCAGAGCTGTAAAGACCCGGTCAGGTTTGTAAACAACAGAAAAACCGTGGTCAGACCCGCGCTCAAGTCCGCAAAGAACATCACTCGCCGTCGAGACCAGCGATCCACGACCACGCCTGCGAAGGGACTGGCCATGATATAGGTGAGGCAGTTGAAAAATCCCAACAGGGCGAGGGCAGTGGCAGAGCGTGTCTGTTCATACGCCCAGATCATGACGGCAAAACGGGTCATACCCGTTCCCAAGAGGGAAATGGACTGACCGAATAAAAGAACATAAAACGTTCTCAAAGGGTTATTTTTTGAATTCATAAGAGTATCTCGTTTAAAAAAGAAACCCGCGGGCGCAAAACGCGCCCGCGGGGAAAGGTCAGAGAGTTTCAACGATGTCAGTCAGACACCGGCAAACAGGCGCGCGAATAGAAGGAAACCCCCATCTTGCTCATATTGATCACCTGCGGCATAAGAATGTATTGCATGGAAAAAATTATATCATGTGGGATGTCATGATCACAAAATTGAAGGATATTGGTGTATAAATATTTTGAGGTCACTATGAGCAAATTACCAACCCCCATAAACTACACCATTCGCCGCACCGAACCCTCGGATGCAGAAGCCTATCACCGAATTTTCTCCTGCCCCAACGTCATCCGTGGAACGCTGCAATTGCCGTATCCCTCCGTGGAACTCTGGCGCAAGCGACTTGCCGAACCGCCGGATGGAACCTTCAACCTTTCAGCCTGTGTTGACAATGAGATCGTCGGTCAATTGGGGTTATACACCTTCCCACATCAGCCGCGCCGCAAGCATATCGGGCAGATCGGTATGGCGATCCATGATGACTGGCAGGGCAAGGGAGTTGGCTCTGCGCTGATGGCTGCCGCCATCAACCTCGCCGATAACTGGCTCAATCTCTCCCGCCTCGAGCTTGAAGTCTATACCGATAACGAACCTGCCATCGCCTTGTATAAAAAGTTCGGTTTCATCACTGAGGGCACACTTGTCCGATTTGGGTATCGTGACGGTCAATATGTGGATGTGTACGCCATGGCAAGGCTGAAGTAACGATAACATAGTCAGGGGGGCAAAAGTTTTCTGCAAACAGATGCCAAGCCGCAAAGCATTAAATTCCTGGCGTCTTTGCGGCCTGGCGTTGAAGTTCTCAACAGTTTTGCGCCATACCCCTCATCAGACGACCTGTCCAAAGGTCATCTGTGTTTGGTTACAATAATCAATTGACGTATAAAAAGCCATGGGATACCTTTAGGACGCTACATCTCAAACTCTGAAAAGGAACATATCCCATGACCATGAAAATTACAGAAGACTGCATTGCCTGCGGCGCATGCCTTCCCGACTGCCCGACCGAATCCATCAGTGAAGGCGACGG
>JAEURI010000255.1 GCA_016789225.1 Anaerolineales bacterium | reverse complement strand
AGACAAGGACGCGGCATCTTCGCCGAAGCGATGGTCAAAGTCCGCGTGCAGGGTGAAGTGCTGCACACGGCTGCCGAAGGCAATGGTCCTGTCAATGCGCTAGACCTTGCCTTGCGCAAAGCGCTGTCCGATTATTATCCGCAGATCAAGAACTTCAATTTGTCTGATTACAAAGTCCGCATCTTGGATTCAGACCACGGCACCGAAGCCATCACCCGCGTGTTGATCGACACCCGCAACACCACTTCGCGCTGGAGCACTGTCGGTGCAGGTACAAATATCATCGAAGCATCTTGGCGCGCGCTGGCTGATTCTGTCGAATATGGTTTAATGGTGGCGCATTAATTTTCTGCCCCATAGGAGGAATACACCATGTTCAAAACAAAAGCCAAACTCATAATATTTTGCATTCTAATCTTCGCTCTTTTCGTAAACGGATGTACAGGACAAGTTGTTGTAACGCCTACAGCAGTTCCTACACAAACTCCTCTACCTGCCCCTGTGAGGGAATTGGAGTCTGTGGAATGCCGTACACCGAATCCTTCCCTCATTAAGATGGAATGTTATGACTTGTTGGTTCCTGAAGATCGTTCTAACCCAGAAAGCCAAATGCTTCGTTTGCATGTCGCAATTTTTAGAAGCAAGAGCTCTTCACCCGCTTCTGACCCCATCTTGTTTCTTTCAGGTGGACCGGGACAACCTGGTATTCCATTTGTCATGTATAGTCAAAGTTTTAATGGGTTTATGAACAGTAAGCGAGAAGTGGTAGTGTTTGACCAACGTGGTACTGGACAATCTCAGCCAAGTCTTGCCTGCCCAGAGGCTGGTCAGTTTTATATGGATGCGTTGAACAAAGCAATAAGCCAAGATGAGTTTTTTTATGGTGAAGATTTAGCATGGCTGAAATGTCGTGAACGTTTGGTTTCTGCGGGTGTTGAACTGAAAGAATATAGTAGTGCAGTAAGCGCGGCGGATGCAGAGGATTTGCGCCTTGCATTAAATATTGAGCAATGGAATTTGTTTGGAATTTCTTACGGAACTCGACTTGCATTGACGATTATGCGAGATTACCCCCAAGGAGTCCGCAGTGCGGTGCTGGATTCTGTATTCCCATTGCCAGAAACGTTGGTAAATTACGACTATAAAGATATTCGCGGGAAGGGAAGTATAAAATATCTTTTGGATCGTTGCGCTGCTGATATAGATTGCCAGACAACATACCCGGATTTGGAAAACAAGCTGGTAGCCCTTTTTGAAGGTTTAAATGAAACTCCTGTGAGTGTTACTTCAACATATAAGACTGCTGTTGGTTACTCAAATGGACCGGAAGTAATGTTAACGGGTGATCGCCTCTTGCAGGTTTTGCGAGGCATGATGTATTCGGTTTCAGACATTCCTGTAATACCGAAAATGATAAATGATCTGGGTAATGCAGATTATGAGATCGTTTCCAAATACTTGTATTTGGTTTTTCCTATATTTGAGCCGACCGGCATGAGTTATTCTGTTCAATGTAATGACAATGCTGCTTATACAACGAATTCCCCAGTGCTTGATTCGCCAACGCCATTGGAAGAAATTTGGTTTAGTTTTATTCAGGGTGATAATGAATTCATGAATTTCTGTCATATGTGGCTGCCAGATTCTGTTGACGCGCAGAAATTAGTTTCATTTTCCAGTGAAATTCCCTCATTACTACTCGCTGGAGAGTTTGATCCTGCTACACCTGTTTGGTTTGCGGAACTAACAAAAGATGGGCTGCCTAATTCCTACCTTTATGAATTTACAGGGTTTGGACACTCTTTGACTACAAGCGATTCGGCGGCAAATGGATGTGTTGGGAACTTGATGGCTTCGTTTTGGAATGATCCAGCTGTCAAACCTGATGATGGTTGTTATTACGATCTTAAGCCAAGAAAATTTATTACGAAATAGAAGAGGAGAAACCTTGAAATTCAAAATTACCTTACTCCCCGGCGATGGCATCGGACCCGAAGTGGTCGGCGAAGCCGTGCGGGTGCTGGAAACGATAGCCAGCAACTATAAGCACTCATTTGTATTTCAAGAACGCTTGATGGGCGGCTGCTCAATTGATAAATACGGCTCATCCCTGACCGATGAAACGTTGGCAGACTGCGTCGCTTCTGACTCCGTTTTGCTGGGTGCCGTCGGCGGACCGAAATGGGATGACCCGAAAGCCAAAGACCGCCCCGAGCGCGGCTTGCTTGCTTTGCGCAAAGGGCTTGGCGTGTTTGCCAATTTGCGCCCGGTCAAAGTCCACCCGGCGTTGATCGATGGCTCACCACTTAAACCGGAAAAACTGCAAGGCGTAGATATTCTCGTCATTCGCGAGTTAACCGGAGGGTTGTACTTCGGCTTTCCAAAAGGACGCGATGTGAAAGATGGACGTGAACGCGCTGTTGATACATTGGAATATTACGACTACGAGATCAAGCGCATCATGAAACTGGCGTTTGACTTGGCGAAGGGGCGCAAGAAAAAAGTCACCTCGGTGGATAAAGCCAACGTGCTCGAATCCTCCCGCTTGTGGCGTCAGATCGCGACACAGATGGGCAAGGAGAATCCGGATATCGAGTTGGAGCATGTGCTCGTGGACACGGCGGCGATGAAACTCATCACCGGTCCGGCATGGATGGATGTGGTCGTCACTGAGAACATGTTCGGCGATATCCTCACGGATGAAGCGTCTGTGTTGGCGGGATCGATGGGGATGTTGCCCTCTGCCAGTTTGGGCGAATCAACTGTCGGGTTGTATGAGCCGATCCACGGATCCGCTCCAGATATTGCTGGCAAGGGAATCGCAAATCCAGTCGGTACAATCCTCTCTTCGGCGATGATGTTAAGGCATTCATTTAAGTTGGAGGCTGAAGCGGCAGCCATTGAAAAGGCTGTTGATGAAACCATCACCGCAGGCGCGCGCACAGCAGACCTCGGTGGCAAGTTAACGACCCGTCAGATGGCGGATGAAATCATTGAAAGACTGTAGGGATGACCCTTGCGGTCATCCGATTGCGGATAAAAATTTATACAACAATAAGGAGAATGAGCAATGGGAATGGAGTCGAAATTTATCTGGAAAAATGGGGAACTGGTCCCTTTCGAGCAGGCAACCCTGCACTTTTTAACCCCCGCCTTGCATTACGGGGCGGCGGTCTTCGAAGGCATCCGCTCGTATAACACACCGAAGGGACCGGCTGTATTCCGCTTGCGCGAGCATGTGGAGCGTTTGTTTGCATCGGCGCGCGTTTTAGGTTTTCGTGAATTTCCGTGGGATGTAGACGAGTTGGTGAAGGCTCACAAGGATACTGTGCGTGCCAATGGATTCGCAGATTGTTATGTACGCCCACTCATTTACCTTGACCAAGGCGGCTGGAATTTAAACGTGGATTATGGCAAGCCATCCTTGATGATCGCTGTCTGGGAATGGAATAACTACCTCGGTGATGACGCTCTGGCGAAAGGTATTCGCGCGAACATCTCATCCTTCACCCGGCATCACCCGAATGTGTCGATGACCAAGGCGAAGATCTCGGGTAACTATGCCAATAGCATTCTTGCGAAGACCGAGTCTGAGCGCAATGGCTTTCAAGAAGCTATCATGCTTGACCCGCAAGGCTATATCGCCGAATGTACCGGTGAGAATCTTTTCGTCGTTCGCAATGGCACAATCTATACCCCGTCCACCGCGCCCGTGTTGGAAGGTATTACCCGCTCCTCCTTGACAACCATTGCCAATGACTTTGGATATGAAGTGAAGGAAGTGCCCATCTCCCGTGACCAGCTTTACATTGCAGATGAAGTCTTCGTTTGCGGCACGGCAGCGGAAGTGATTGGCTTGAGCGAGATCGATTTCCGCAAGATCGGCGATGGACGAACGGGTCCCGTCACCCGCAAGTTGCAAGAGACCTACCACGATGCCATCCGCGGCAAGGTGGCGAAGTACGAAGCCTGGTGTGAGTACGTAGGATAACGACGATAGACCGTTGACGATGGACGGTAGTCGGCAGATTTTATGATCTGTCGTCCGCCGTCCATCGTCAGATTCCTGTGTTATAATCCCGCCGCCTTGAAAAAGGCACATCTTGCCTGGGACGGGCAAAAGCGTCCCTGAGTGGGTTTTATCCCCACTAAACTCATTCCGCTCCACACCACATGATGTGCGTGTTTGGAGAGCGGATATTAGGAGAACAATGGCTAATATTTCCATGAAAGCCCTGCTTGAGAGCGGCGTCCATTTTGGGCACCGCACCAATAAGTGGGACCCCCGCATGAAGCCGTACATCTTTACCGAGCGTAACGGCATTCACATCCTGGACCTGCAGCAAACCGTCAAACTTGCGAATCATGCTTATAACATCATTCGTGATACTGTCGTTGCTGGAGGCAACGTGCTCTTTGTAGGCACCAAGCGCCAGGCACAAGAAACCGTGATGGAAGAGGCGAATCGCTGTGGAATGCCCTACGTCACCGAACGCTGGATGGGTGGAATGCTCACCAACTGGTCGACTATGTATCAGCGCATCCAGGAATTGGAACGCCTCGAGAAATTGCGCGACTCAGGCGATATCAACCGCCTCACCAAAAAGGAAGGCTTACTCATAGAACGTGAGATCACCCGCCTCCAAACCCGCCTGAGCGGTGTCCGCTCCATGAAGCGTGTGCCTGACCTGGTCTTCATTGTGGATGTTGGCCGTGAAGATTCCGCGGTGAGCGAAGCCAACCTGCTCAATATCCCGATCGTTGCCCTTGTCGATACTAACTGCAACCCGTTGAACGTGGATTATGTCATCCCCTCCAATGATGATGCCATTCGCGCCATCAAACTGCTGGTCTCCAAGATGGCAGATGCTGTTCTCGAAGGCAAGGCCATGCGCAAGGAAGAACAACCCGAACAACCTGAAGCCCAGGCCGAAGCCAAGCCGAAATCCCGCCCGGCCCGCCAGGTTGTTGTCGAAACGGACGACAATGTAGACGACGATGCCCTGCTCGGAAAATCCACCCTGGCAAAACTGGCTCCCAAGGCAGATGATGCACCTGCTGCTCCTGCCGCGCCCACTGAAGAAACCAAGCCGTCGAATTAAGCAAAGAAGAATTCAAGGATAGTGATATGGAAATTACGACTGAAATGATCAAACAACTGCGCGCCGCCACCAACGCTCCCATGTTGGATTGCCGCAAAGCGCTGCAGGAAGCGGATGGCAACTTTGACAAGGCCGTGGACTGGCTGCGTGAAAAGGGCATGGCCACTGCGGCCAAGCGTTCTGACCGCGATGCCTCCAATGGTGTGGTTGAAATGTATTCCCATGGCGGTGGACGCGTGGGTGTGATGGTTGAGATCAATTGTGAGACGGACTTCGTTGCCCGCAATGAACAATTCCGCTCCCTGGCTCATGAGATCGCCCTGCAGATCGCAGCCAGCTCCCCCAAGTACATCACTGCTGAACAGATTCCCGCGGCGGAACTCGAACATGAAGCTGATATCGCTCGCGCCCGCGCCAAAGAAGAAGGCAAACCGGAAAATGTGCTCCCCAAGATCGTGGAGGGCCGTATCGAAAAGTTCAAAGATGAAGTTTGTCTGATGCGCCAGGCGTATATCCGCGACGAGTCGATCAATATCGAAAAACTTATTTTGCAGAACGTGGCCGCCATCGGTGAGAATATCATCGTTCGCCGTTTCCAGCGATGGGAACTCGGTGAAAGCACGCAGAATTAATAGCTTAAGAAAGCCAGCCTTCGGGTTGGCTTTTTTTCTGTCAAAGTTTGGAGGTAGAAATGGCTGAATTGAAATACAAACGAATCCTGCTCAAGTTAAGTGGTGAGGCGCTCGGCGGTCCATCTGGCTATGGAATTAACGTTGAGGAAGCCGAAGCGATAGCCGCCCGTATCAAGGAAGTCTATGAAATGGGGGTGGATGTGGCCGTGGTCATCGGCGCAGGCAATTTGTGGCGCGGCAAACAGGGACTGGAGCGCGGCATGGACCGCTCCACTGCCGATTATATGGGCATGCTTGCCACTGTGATGAATGCCATGGCTCTGATGGATGCCCTCGAGCGACAGGGCGTTTATACCCGCGTCATGTCTGCCATCGAGATGAGAGCCATTGCCGAACCTTATATTCGCCGACGCGCGGTTCGCCACCTCGAAAAACGGCGCGTGGTCATTTTTGGGGCAGGGACAGGGAATCCTTTCTTCTCCACAGATACAGCCGCAGCCCTGCGTGCCACCGAGATCGATGCCCAGGTGGTGATCAAGGCCACCAAGGTGGACGGCGTCTATGACTCGGACCCGAAGAAGAATCCCGATGCCAAGAAGTTCGAAACGCTCAGCTATATCGAGGTTTTGAATCGCCGCCTGGAAGTGATGGACAGCACGGCCATCACGTTGTGCATGGAAAATAATCTGCCCATTTTGGTGCTCAACCTATGGGATAGCAAGGCACTTATCGGCGCTTTACATGGGGAAAATGTTGGAACCCTTGTAGCTTAATCCCTACATGACTTGCCCATCTTGGTCTGAATCTTCCTACAAAAAGATGGACCGGGATGGGCTTTTTCTTTGATAGGCTCTCCATTTTTGTCATAATCTATCCGTCTTGAGCGTTCCCATAGCCTAAATTCTTATTTTAGGGTATCCTTGTAAAGTAATCATTTTTTGGAGGAAGATCGTGAGTACAGACGAAATCAAGAGCCTTTTGAAAGACGCCGAAACCCGCATGCACGGCGCGATCCAATCCCTTGTCGATGATCTAAACGGTATTCGTACCGGGCGTGCCAGCCCGGCCCTGGTGGAGAAATTGCCCGTGGAATATTACGGCACACCGACTCCGCTTATGAACCTTGCATCGATCAGTGTCCCCGAACCCCGCACTCTGACCATCAAACCGTTCGATGTCGGTTCCCTCAAGGATATCGAAAAGGCGATTCGTACCTCGGAACTGGGGTTGAATCCCAATTCAGACGGCAAGGTCATTCACCTGAACCTGCCGCCGCTGACCGAGGAACGTCGCCGCGACCTGGTCAAACATATGAATCATCGTTTGGAAGAGTCGCGTATTGCGGTT
Source organism: Anaerolineales bacterium (assembly GCA_016789225.1). Classification (GTDB taxonomy): domain Bacteria; phylum Chloroflexota; class Anaerolineae; order Anaerolineales; family Villigracilaceae; genus Villigracilis. Next base: position 5,532 of record JAEURI010000255.1, on the reverse strand, counting down.
CGTAATGTCCGCCGCGACCTGCACAACGATATACGTGAGTATGAAAAAGAAAAGCTGATCACCGAGGACGATCTCAAGCGCGGTGAGGAAGACCTTCAGAAGCTGACCGATAAATTCGTGGAAGAGATTGCGAAACTCGGTCAGAACAAAGAAAAAGAGATCATGGAAGTCTAGCCTGCCTGTGCTTTCAATGCCATGCGGCGTTGAAAAGAGTAGTCAAAATGACAGTATCCCCATTGAATATTCCTCTTGATAAGGTTCCTCAACATGTTGCCATGATCATGGATGGCAACGGACGTTGGGCCATTCAACGCGGACTCCCCCGCCTGGCCGGACACAAAGCCGGAACCGAGAATCTGCGCCGGGTTATCCGCGCCTCGGTCGAGTTTGGGGTCAAATATTTGACCATTTATGCATTCTCCACTGAGAACTGGGGGCGGCCCACCGAAGAGGTTCAGGGGCTGATGTTCATTTTGCAGGATGTGATCGACCGTGAGCTGGGCGAGCTTCATAAGGAAGGGGTGCAGTTGCGGCATATTGGGCGCTTGGAACGCCTCGATCCGAAGATCCAGAAAAAGGTTCTGAGCGCCATCGAGATCACAAAAAATAATGACCGGCTGATTTTGAATGTAGCTTTCAACTATGGCGGGCGCGATGAGATCGTCTGTGCCATCCAAAAGATCATAAAAGATGGTATTCCAGCCGAGGAGGTGACCGATGAACTGGTCAACAAATACCTCTTTACTGCGGGCGTGCCCGATCCAGACCTGATCATCCGCACATCGGGTGAGTTGCGTGTAAGCAATTTCCTGATCTGGCAGGCGGCATATTCGGAGTGGTATATCACTCCAACATATTGGCCCGATTTCGATAAGGAAGAATATGGACGCGCGTTGGAGGCCTTTGCTCACCGCGACAGGCGATATGGAAAGGTATCTTCGGGGGAACTTCAGGAATCCAATGCGTAGGAGACTCATCACAGCCTTGGGACTAGCACTTGTAGGAGTACCCGCCATCTTGTTTGGCGGGTTCTTCTACTTTTTACTCATAGGCACGTTTCTTGTTGGTGCAGCCTGGGAATATGTTTACCTGTTCCGCGCGGTCAAGTTCGAACCTCACATGGTTGTGACGGTGGGTGGGGTGCTGGTGGTCATCTTTGCGCGAATGTTCTTTCCACAGTATGCCCAACCTGTTTTTGCCGCAGTCATTCTCCTGGCGATGGCGGTTCATTTGATAGCTTACGAGCGCGGACGTGACCAGTCCGCGCTCGATTTTGGATTAACGGTCGGCGGCATTGTCTATATAGGCTGGATCGGCGCCTATCTTCTTGAACTGCGTAACTTGCCTGAAGGCGGCTGGTGGTTCATGCTGGTAATGTTCTGCGTCTGGGCCGGGGACTCGGGTGCATACTCGATAGGCAGGGCCTACGGCAAACATAAAATGGCGCCGCGTCTCAGCCCCAAAAAAAGCTGGGAAGGCTATGCTGCCAGCGTCTTTACTGGAGCCGTCACGGGCGGGTTTTATGTTTGGGTATTTCAGACCTTTGGTCATCACATATTCGGAATCACCATCTGGCAGGGCGCTATTATGGGGCTTTTGCTTGGGTCACTGCCTCCGCTGGGCGATCTCGGCGAAAGCATGATCAAACGCCAGTCTGGAATCAAGGACTCGAGTGATATCATCCCCGGCCACGGCGGTTTCTTCGACCGCATCGACTCATGGTTGTGGGGTGCGGTCATCGGGTACTATTTTCTCGTCTGGTTCATTCTCTAGTTTTAGGAGGCCTCCATGAAAGTTCTTGGTGCAACACCCACTCGTAATCTTGCGCTCGAACTGGCGCGCGTGACCGAGGCGGCCGCAATGATGGCAGGGCGCTTCATGGGCCGCGGAGATAAAGAAGGGGCGGATCAGGCCGCGGTGAATGCGATGCGTCTCATCCTCAGCACGGTGGACATGGACGGTGTCATTGTCATCGGAGAAGGGGAGAAGGACAGTGCTCCCATGTTGTATAACGGTGAGAAGGTGGGCAACGGCTCGCAGCCGGAAGTGGATGTGGCCGTCGACCCCATTGACGGGACTCGCCCTCTGGCTTATGGTCGTTCCAATTCTCTGGCGACTGTGGCTATTGCGCCGCGTGGTACGATGTTCGACCCTGGGCCTTTTGTATACATGAATAAGATCGCAGTTGGCCCGGAAGCAAAGGGGAAGATCAATATTGAGAAACCCATTACTGATAACCTAAAGGCGATTGCAAAGGCCAAGGGCAAAGCGGTGGAAGACTTGACCACCATCATCCTCGACCGCCCGCGCCATGATGATATGATCGCAGAGATCCGCAAGGCAGGTGCACGCATCCGGCAGATTCCTGATGGCGATGTGGCGGCTGCACTGATGACCGCCTGGCCCGATGCCGGTGTGGATGTGCTTCTTGGCATTGGCGGTACCCCGGAAGGCGTTATTGCCGCCTGTGCTTTGCGCGCCATGGGCGGGGAGATCCAGGGTAAGATGTTTGCCCGTGATGATGACGAGCGGAACCGCGGACGCGATGCAGGCTATGATTTCGAAAAAGTGTTGACCATGAATGACCTTGTGTCTTCAGAGGATGTATTCTTCGCAGCAACTGGCATCACCGATGGCGAATTGCTCAAAGGTGTGCGCTATTACGGTGACCGCATCACTACCGATACGCTTGTCGTGCGCGGCCTGACCGGTACCGTTCGCCAGATCATCGCCACACATACCACTAATAAGCTGGATAACCTTAGTTCCATCCATTACTAAAAGTGCGGCTTGACAAGCATGGGGCTTGTACATATAATATCGCTCGCGTTCCTGGCTAGCTCAATCGGCGGAGCGAGCGGCTGTTAACCGCTAGGTTAGAGGTTCAAGTCCTCTGCCAGGAGCCAAATAAAAAAGTCCCTGAGAAATCAGGGACTTTTTTATTTACTGGTTAACCTTTACGGCTCGGAAATCTTGAACCAATCTATTTCAACATCGACCGGGATCGCCCGCTTGGCGGTAACAACGAAACCGACATTACCTGCGCTTAAAACAGCTTGATTATCAACGTATGGACTGCCCTTGGGCTCCACTCCGTTAAAAAGGAACGAGATCTCATCCCCTTGGCAGATCAGCGTGTACTGATTGGTATCCTTGCCTATCTTGATCGCAGTGGACGCGCCATTGATGACCTGGCGTCTATTTACTTTAAAGACCCATTTGCCATTACTGCTCACTTCCACTTCATACGATCTGTCACCTTCTGAACGACATACCAGGCTGACCTGCTGGGAACTCACTCCCCGGTTCTCGACCTCCATATCCAGGCGCACATCTTCGTAGGTCTCTCCGGTGTATGTGTAGAAGGCGGAAAGCCATTCCTCCGGGATATTGAAGATCATGCGGCCGTTCGAGAATTTGGTTGTCACACTTTCGGGATCCGAATCGACCTGCTTGGCGTTCGTTTCATCCTTGACAACTTCAAGATCCCATTCCGGGTCGGTGTCGAATTCCTCTGTGAAATAAGGACCGACAGAAGCGGGAGTTTCAGTAGGTACGACTTCGGTGGCCTGCTCGCGTGTGGGACTGGGCAATACTTCTGGCGGCATTTGCGTAGACGGGCTTGTGTCTGCGGCAGCCGCCTCTGGCTGTGACACACCACCCATTACAGTTGAACACGCCAGACTAACAGACAATACCAGGGCAACGATCATTAAAAAGGGGTGTTGAACTTTCATACTATCCTCCTGTTGCTTAAGTGGCTTGATAACATAGTCCATGGGTGACCATACAATTCCCAATTATTTTATATTGTAGCATACGGTTTTCAATATAGCAAAAAGCCGTCTCCTAGGAGACGGCTTTTTGTGGGCGCGCAGGGACTCGAACCCCGGACTTCTACTGTGTGATAGTAGCGCTCTAACCAACTGAGCTACGCGCCCGGTCAAGCGAACGGGATTATAGCGCAGCCCATTCGCTTTGACAAGGACAAACTACGGCGGGGGCAGATAATCCCACGGGTTGACCTTCATGCCCGCCATCAATTCAAAATGCAGATGCGAGCCAGAGGAACGCCCGGTGGTGCCCACTGCGCCGATCACCTCACCCTGGCCCACGCTTTGGCCGCAGCCCACATTCAGCGCGCTCAAATGTGCATATAAAGACTGAAAGCCATTCCCATGGTCAACCATGATCATATTGCCGTAGCCATAATCGTTCCAGCCGGAGTATACGATCACACCGGCATCCGAGGCGTACACGGCTTCGCCTTCATTCCCGGCGAAATCGAGCCCAAGGTGATTGGTCTTGGTGGAATAGTCGAAGCCCGAAAGATAATGCTTGTTCGTCGGGTAGATGAAATACCCATAGCCCACAGCGCCACCACTGACCGGGTCGCAGGCGCCAGCCCCAAGTACGCGTGCCGAGGCGGGGTTTTCACGGGTCACGCCCAGGGGCGCGCTCCAACTTACGAACTCGCGCTTTCCGCCGGGGATGATCAGCCACGTCCCGGCTCGGATATTCGCATTTTCATAATCACCCACGCTGTTCACATCCAGGTTATTGCCGGGGAATTCTATAATGTCTTTGGCCGTCACTCCGTAGAACTCGGCCCACTCACCGAACGGAATGCCTCCCAGCCACTCCCAATACACCCCATCCACCGGCAGAATGCTCAACTCCTGGCCCGGCTTGAGTGAGTGAGGGTCATCCAAAAGAATATTGTAATTTCCCCAAAGGATCGTTTCAGGTTGAAGCCCGAATTTTTCAGCGATGCCAAAAACGGTGTCACCATCCTGCACGGTATAAAGAGTCAACTCATTGCGCGGGCGTGATGGAATATTCGTATGCAACTGTGCCGATCGGGCGATGCCATCGAGAACGGGAATGTTCAGGGCCGGGATGGAACCCACACTCACGGCCTGCGCTTCCAACTCCGCCGCGGCCTGCTCGCTTGCCCCAAGCTGATTGCCAGTCTGACGATAAAACGCCTGCACCAACAGAATCACCAGCACAACGGCCAACACAGAGAATAGATTGGTTGCAATCCGCATCAGCGGCTCGCCCAGACCCATCCTTGCCAGAGTGTTCATCCACTGTGAAAATATGGACCGTTGTTCCGATGGATCTTTGGATGGACTGGGCTCCGTGCCCTTCCCAGACCCGCCCGGGGTTGGAGTGTCTTCCTTGAAATCATTTTGCATGGGCATCATCATAACATGGGCAAAAAATCACAGTCAAGTTGGGAGCAAAAACCCTCATGCGTCCTTAATCAGGGACCTGTTTTTTGTATGAAAAGCGCGCGGATCGTGGCAACCCCGAGAAGGCAGGCAATGCCTCCGGAGATAATGGCCGTCTGTACGCTCCAGGTTTGGGCGGCCCAACCGATGAGAATGCTCCCGAATGGAGCCACGCCCTGCAACCCCCAAAAGTAAACGCTGAACACACGTCCGCGTAACTCGTTTGGCACACGCACCTGGATCATTATATTCATGCTGATCAGCTGCACCACGGTTCCCCAGCCAACGAAGATTA
>JAEURI010000205.1 GCA_016789225.1 Anaerolineales bacterium | reverse complement strand
AGAATCAGGCTCCTGTCAAGTGGAATGCGCGATGACTTGCATCCCGCCTTGACGCTTGGCGGCGTATAAGGCAAAGTCTGCCTCGCGTAGAATCTCGTTCAAGTCCAACATGGATGTTTGAAATTCTGCCACGCCGATGCTGATATAAATTGAAACAGTGTGCTCACCATGTTGATATCCTGTCTCACTGAGCTGGATAAGGATACGATCGAGACATTCCTTTGCCTGCAAAGCATTGGTATCGGGAAAGAGGAAAACGAATTCATCGCCGCCATATCGCGCAAAGACATCCGTCTGGCGCAGGTTCGCCAGACACATCCCGGCGACACACTTTAGCACCTCGTCGCCAACAAGGTGACTGTAACCGTCATTGATGTTCTTGAAATTATCGAAGTCGAGGATTGCGAACGAGAATTGATGGCCGTATCGTTGCGCTCGTTCGAATTCCCGAGCAACTTGTTCGAAAAAATAACGACGGTTGAACGTTCCCGTTAGTGCATCCGTATTGGACAACAGGCGCAGGCGCTCTTCTGCCATATCCAACCGATGGACAAGCCTATTATTGTTGTAAGAGGAAATGGGAGCTAACACAAGTGGCACGATGATAGAGATGAGAACACCCGTTGGGGAGATGGCACCTTCGGCAAAATACAGAATGGTGCTTGTGGCTGTCACCGATATTAGGACAGAGATCAGAGTGACTGCAAAAGTGACACGCCATACACCATACTGCCTGAGCAATGCAGGGAGTAAGGGTTTGTTAGCCCCTTGGATGACAGAATTTTGATTCATACTGATTATGTTGTTATAAGCTGCTGGAAAGGTCTTTATATTACCCCCAAAGCGAGTAGAATCAACCGACAATTTTTTCAGGAGAAATATGACGGCATCCCCTCTCTTCGAATTTGCCTTGCTTAGCTTTATATCCTTGTTCACGATGGTCAACCCCATTGGCGTGGTACCTGTGTTTACCGCCATGACCGCCAAACTGTCACCGCAGGAGTCTCACCGTGTGGCGCGCAAAGCGACCTTTACAGGCATGGTCATCCTGCTCGCCTTCGCGTTGACGGGTCAGTGGATCTTCCGCTTCTTCTCCATTTCAGTCGATAGTTTGCGGGTAGTGGGCGGCGTGATCTTTTTCTTTATGGGCTACGAAATGCTGCAAGCCCGCTTAACTCGTACCCAATTTGATGACGAGACTACACACGAGTACATTAACGATATCGCTATCACTCCGTTGGGCATCCCCATCATCTGCGGACCGGGAGCCATTACCACCTCGATCCTTTTGATGAACGAGTCGAAGTCTGCAATGGAGCAGGGTATCGTGCTGGGAGTCATCGTCGGCATCATGCTGTTCACCTATCTGCTTCTGCTTGGCGCAAAACAAGTCACAAAACTGATCGGCGAGAACGGCAACAAGGTCATGCTGCGGTTGATGGGACTGATCGTGATGGTCATTGCCGTGGAATTCTTTTTTGCCGGTCTCACCCCCATCGTACAAGAGATGCTGAAAATCCAATGAACCGCAAACTCGACCTTCCCATTCTGCTGCTTTTCACGGCCCTGCTATTTGGTATCATCATCCGCTTTTACCCCGCCCTTACCAACGGCTTCCCGCTCAACGATGGCGGCATGTTCTATAGCATGACCCAAGACTTAAAAGCGAACGGCTTTGTGTTGCCAAATTTTGCAACCTATAACCACATGGATATCCCCTTTGCCTACCCGCCTTTGGGATTTTACATCGCCGCGCTTCTTTCCGCGCTCAGTCCTGATTCAGATCTATCGATCTTTCTCTACCTCCCGGCCTTTATCAACTCTCTCTCCATCCTGGCCTTTTATCTTCTTGCCAAAGAGACTCTCAACTCACGCCTATATGCATCACTGGCGGCACTGATGTATGCGCTTTCACCCCAGGCCTTCGTCTGGCAGGTCATGGGCGGCGGCATCACCCGCTCCTTCGGCATGTTATTTTTGCTGTTGATGTTGTGGCAGGCGGTCCGCCTCTTTAGAAATTATCAACACAAACATCTTCTGTTGACCATTCTCTTCGGGGTGGGCGCCGTCACCAGTCATCCGCAAACTGCTTTGCACACTGTGTTGGGCGGCGCGTTATTATTTCTTTTTTATGGCCGTCAGAAACGCGGACTATTTTCCGCGCTTCTGGTCGGGTTGGGCGTGGCTCTGCTCAGCGCCCCATGGTGGGGAACGGTGCTTACACGGCATGGCTTGGAGGCATTTCTCTCCGCCGGTGGCACAAGCCCGCGCACGCTGGAAGCCTACCTCTCGCTGGTGAAGTTCGACCAACTGGAAGATTACATTGCCTTTCCCATTCTTTTGCTGGGAGCCATTGGGATATTCTTCGTCAAGCCGCGCACGGTGGATGTCTTTTTCCTTATCACCTGGGGCATCCTTGCGCTGCTGATCGACCCACGCGGCGGGGAAGGGATGGGTCTATTGGCCTTCACCGTACTTGCGGGAATGGGACTGGTCAAACTCTCAGCATGGATCGGCAAAATGGTCAGCGAACAGACCGAAGACGTGATGATGCGTCCCATCAGCCTGGGGTTGGTGATGAGCCTGATGACATTCCTTCTCTTCGGCTCGACCATCTTCGACTTCCGATTGTTGAATACCAGTTTGAAGGCCGACGACCTGGCGATGATCGAATGGGTGAAATCCAACGTGGGGGAAGGTAAAACATTTTTGCTGGCGACGGGCATCGAGTTTTCCATGTCGGACCCGTTGCAGGAATGGTTCCCGGCGCTGACGGAGCAAAAGAGCGCTACGACGATGCAGGGACTGGAATGGACTCTCGGAAAAAATTTCTTCCCCTGGTACAACGAGTTGATCGCCTTTCAGCATTGCGAAAATGCGGAATGTGTCAGCGAGTGGTCAGCGCATAATGGCGTGGACTATGATTATCTGGTCGTGCTGATGCCCGCTGAAGCCGATGAAAATGAGGCGTTGAAAAATTTGGGCGTTTCCGTAAAGGCTTCAGAAGAGCATACGCTGGTATATGAATCCGGGCATGCATACATCTTCGAATTGAAAAAGTGACAGTCACGTTGATGTAACTGTCACTTCATCTTTTATTTCAGATCAAGTTCCGGCATGGGCGGGAGTTGTTCGTCATAAAGCCAGGCATCGAAGAGTTCGCTCAATTCCTTACCGCTGACTTCCTCGGCTATTTGAATAAAATCTTCGGTGGATGCATTACCGCCCTTGTAACGTTCGTGATATGCGCGCAGAATTTCAAAGAAGGCTTCATCGCCCACAGCAAGACGCAGGGCATGCAGGGTCAGGCCGCCGCGCAAGTACACGCCGCCATTGAAAAGATTATATGCAGCCGGGTTACCGGGCGGAAGATAGAACTCGGGATAGGCGCTGACCTCGTTATACACGCCAGTCACCCATTCATCAAGACCTTCGCGCCCATAATCGTATTCGACCCATAAGGCTTCACCATACGTGGCAAAGCCTTCATTGAGCCAGATGTCGCTCCAATCGGCCACGCTGATGCTGTCACCGAACCATTGGTGGGCCAGTTCATGGGCCACAACGGATTCAGTGCCTTCGATGTCATCGAGGTTGATCATGTCTACACCGTAAATGGACATGGTCTGGTTTTCGAGCGCCGCGCCAAATTCGGTATCCATGACAAGGGAGCCGTAGATCTCAAAGGGATAAGGGCCGAACAGTTCGCCGAAATAATCCAGCATCTCCCCCTGACGGGCAAAGGGTTTATTGATATCGTCCGGCAGGCTGGCTGCGTAATAATTGCGGATGGGAATGCCGCCATCGGATTCCATTGTTTCTTCATCGAAGTCGTTGATGTTAATGGTGGTAAGGTAACTTGCCATCAGGTCACGCACTTCAAAATGGTAGGTCGTCGAATCGCCGTTATCTTTGGTTTCCTCAAGCACGCCGTTGGCAGCCACTTCATAGGGTTTGGGTACTGTGACAATGATCGTGTAAATCGCTTTATCGAGCGGGTGGTCGTTGACCGGATAAAAACTCGCCGAGCCATCCGGCTCGCTCAAGACGAAGATACCGCCATCATAGACGATCCAGCCGGTGGGGAAAGGTAATGCCTCGGACTGCATCGGGTCGGGGATACCTTCATATTCCACAACGACTGTGAAGGGAGAATCCTTCGCCAGACGTTGGGATGGGATGACAGTCAATTCCTGGCCATCACGTTCGAACTCCGCCGCTTCTTCATTGACCGTGAGGCTGGTGATGTCGAACCCGGCAAAATCCAGGTTGAAGCGACTCAATTCCTGCGTGGCGACGGCTTCAATGGTGGTGACTGCTTCCAATTCACTGGTGCCCACATCTTTGACCGTGATATCGAGAGTATAAGTCTTGGTATCGTAGCCGCCGTTCCCAAATTCGGGATAGAGTGAGTCTCCCAATCCATCCGATCCAGCCAATGGATCAGCGGGTTCTTCCATAGGAGCTTCAGTGGGTTCCTCTGTAGAAACGGGCTCTTCCGTTGAAGGCACAGAAGTGGGCGGAACTTCGCTCGCAGGAAGGGCCGGCGGTGCGAGGCTTTGGCACGCCAATACAGCCACGAGTAGAAGAGCAATACAAAGTAACGTTTGTTTTTGAGTAGGATGTTTCATAGAAATGGAAATGTCCTCTTGAATGAGTCACATCTATTTTTATCGAATTCTGTGTAGGCGGCAACCTTCCAGCGGAGGGTCTGCCTTTGATCGGTAGAGAATACTCAATTTTCAAGTTGCGGTAGGTTACTTGATATCCACGCCTTCCCATTCGAGCATGAATTGGGAGAGGAAATCTTCCATCACGTTGTGGCGCTGTTCGGCGATGCGTTTCGCGGTTGGGGTATTCATCATCCCCTTGAGCAAAAGCAGTTTTTCATAAAAATGGTTGATGGTGGCGCTTTTACTGTTCTTGTATTCTTCAAAGGTGGCGTGCATCCTGGGCGGAGAGTCGGGGTCGTACATCATGCGATTCTTGTAGCCGCCATAGGCGAAGGCGCGGCCAATGCCAATGGCGCCAATGGCGTCGAGCCGGTCGGCATCCTGAACGATGAAGCCTTCGAGAGTGTTCATCTTGTTTTCCACACCGGCGCCTTTGTAGGAAATGTGCTTGATGATCTCGCACACACTGTCAGCGATGGATGAGTCTACGCGGTACGAGTCAAGCCAGGCACGGGCGCGAAGCGGAGTTTCGTCACCGCTTGGGTTGAACTTCCAATCATCCAGGTCATGCAGCAAAGCCGCAAGTTGGACGATGAAGGAGTCCGCTTTTTCATGCTCGCAAATGGTAAGGGCATTCTTCCAGACGCGGTAGATATGCCACCAATCATGCCCGGATGAGTCGTCGGAAAATTCCTGTTTGATGTAATTGGCAGTTCGTTGGATGATGGTTTCGCGGTCCATGTCACCAACCGCGCAGGGATGTGAGTTTGATGCGAATTGCAGTGGAGTATTCTTTTGCGAATGATTCCGGTGAGGAGCCCAGACCCTTGATACCGGTGCGATATTTGCGCAGGTAGGCCGGTGTTTTATTGGCAGGCTGGGCTTTCGGGTCGATTCTAGCCTTGCCATTGAAGATAATGAGGTCTTCTTCGCCTTTTGTGTCAAGTGTATTGAAATGCAAAGAGACATTTTCATTGTTCAAAACGTGACGCAGTTTGAACGCGCCCGGCTGGCTATAGATGAGAATGGAATCACCGTCCCAAATAAACCAGACCGGACGGGGCTGGGGCGTGCCGCTTGAATCCACTGTAGTGAGCCACACAAAATATTCCTGCTTGAGGTGACGACTGGCTTTACGCCCAAGCTTGGATTTAAAATCGATCATGAGTTCCTCCATCATCAATTGATTTTTATCGGAAGATATTTATTAATGTCATTATAAACGAACAGGCCGGGCGCATTGCCCGGCCTGTTTTTTCATCCATTCCATTTCATATTTATGAACTGAGTGATCTCAAGCGGCTCGAACGATGAAACCAGAAAAGAATGAGGGCGAGTATTCCGGTGAAGGTTCCAAAGGGCAGATACCAAAGACCTGTAACGGCGACGACGAGAAGCGCCTTCCCACCCCAGGGAAGTTCCGAGGCATACCCCGCGGCGGCGATCAGACCGGCAAGGCCATATACCACAAAGACAGCCTTCATGAAAGTGGAATGCGGGTCGATGCCGATCGAACCAACAAACCCGGCCCACGGCCCAAGTTGACCAGCATACTCGCTGCTCGTGGGCGCGACATAATCACCGTCGATCAGGGCCTGCGAGCCATCGAAGAACATCCAGGCGGCGGTGAGGGCAATCAGGGCAACGATGATCCACTTCATTTTATTTTTTCAACGTACATAATGCCTGACGGATCTCGCCGAGGTGATAGGCGCTATGCACCACAATGGACAATGCGCCGCCGATGGTGTCTTCGTTCCACATGGGATTCTCGTTGAAGAGTTTCAGCATGCGCTCGTAGGCTTCTCTCAATTTCGACTTGTATACATCCCATTCCTCCGGGGTGACCTTTTCCACGGTGCGCCAGATCAGTCCCCAATCACGCGGGCTGTTGTCTCCTTGAAGCGCAAAACGCTCGAAGGACTCGATAAAGAACGTGGTATGCGCCACTTGTGCGGCGAGTGAGGCGCATTTATTCCCAACAGGAATGGATGCCTCTGCCGCAGAGACCGTATCCAGCGTTTGAAAAAGCGCTGTATTTGGGTCGAGGTAAATTCCCATGGGCTTCTCGAAGGTCTCGGCCATTAATTGCAATAAATTTTTTCTAAACTCTTCAGACATTCATTCGGCTCCTTCATAAGCAGATTTGATCCACGCGATCAATTCGGTATCTACATCCTTTACATCGCTCAATTGGATGATGTAGTTGCACATACTGCCTTTGGGTTGTTCGGCGAGGCGCGCATTTTTAAGGAACATACTTTACTGCTCTGTTTTACCGGCAAAATATCGCTGCAATTGACTCATGGTGGTTGCATTGCCCCGGTCGAAAAATTCCCGCATGCGCTGTGACTCTTCGTCAGGGCTGAAGCCAAGGCTCACTTCGCGGACAGCTGTTCTATTTGCACCGGCTGCCGCGAAATAGATTACAGACCACATCTGGGTAATGGCGTTTGGAAATGGAAAGCCATCCGGAGCCTTGACCACCTTAATCGAAATCATTCTTTGCGGCTCAAATGATAAAACGGTATTAACGATAGTTTGAGAGTCTCCCAACTCACCATCAGGATTGTAGTTTGCCCGCATCAACCCGCCCACGTGCAGGTCGATTTCCGCATGGGGCGCCATCCATAGGCGCAGTCCCTCGCTGGTTGCCCATACGTTCCACACTTCGCTTAGCGGCGCTTCCACGACTCCCTCATGAATTAAGGGGCTCGTATCTATATCGCCCGCCTCCGGCGTATCGGTCAATCTTGTATTATCCATGATTGTCTCCTACAAATAACTGGCGAGTACGAAGATCGAAAAAGAAAGAAGCATGACGTTGAAGGGGAGAACTTTATATTCTTTCTTTGGCAGGTGTTCTGTGAAGATCGCCAGTATCTGAATCAGCGTAAACCCGGCTGCTGCCAAAATAGTCAGCCATGGAAATCCACCTGTAAGTACAGCCAAAAGAATAACCAACGCACCAACCAACTCAGACACGCCGACAAAACGGATGAAAAACTCCGAGCGATTTCTTGCCCAGGGCATTTGTTCCTTCGCCTTTTGGGTGCGAAACGTTTTTAGAAAACCAAATGCGCCATAAATGCCGACCAGCGATAATTGGAATACTATGAAAGTGATTTTCATAAACATGGGATTAACTTGCGCCTTCAAATGCGGATTTGATCCACGCAATTAATTCGGCGTCCACTTCCTTCGCCTCGGTCAGACTCACGATGTAGTTGCACATGCTGCCCGCGGGTTGTTCGGCAAGCCGCGCATTTTTCTTAAAATCTTTGGCGTTGATGCCCACTTCGAAGCGCGTGTTGGTTTTGGGCCCGATCATGGCAAATTGTTTCTTGCGTCGCAGGCTTACGTAGCCTTTTTTTGGCGCAACTTCAAACTCGCCGAACTTCGAGATCTCTTTCATCAACTTTTCATGAATGGGGCGGAAGCCAGCCTTCGCGCCGGAATAGATCTCATCCAACACGGCATCTTCACCTTTGCCTTGCGAGGCGCGGGCTCCATCCGAAGCGAAAACGGCGTGAACCAACGCGTTGGCATCGCCATGTCCCAGCCCAAGTTTTTCTTTGAGCATGTCGCGGATCTCGCCATGTTTGGAGAGGCCGCTTTTTTTGACGAGAGCAGATAACTGCGTAAGGGTCATGCCGGTTTTCTTTTGAATATTATCGATCTGGGTTTGAATTGCTTTATCAAGACTGCTCATAGTTTTGCTCCTTTAGCGCCAAATTCCAAGAATGAAACCGATCAGGGTGAAATACACGGTGATGTAGCCACCGTTGATGAAAACATATTTCCACGAACGCTGCTCGAACAAGGCAATGACGGCGAAGATCAAGGTTGCCCAGCCAAACCCGGCGAGGAATCCGGCGGTGGTGCCCCACAGGGGAGTGGTTTCAGAGTCGCCGAGGAAGAATGCCAGGTTATAAGACATAACTAGCGCGAGCACGAAAGTCAGCCCATACGTTTTGGCAGGATTCTGCCGGGCGAGCTGTTCATCCGTCAGCCCGGCTTCGTGCTGCCAGGCTTTAGCAAACAACAGCGGCGAATACCAGAGTGCGCCCAAAGCCAGGCTCACAATGGCACAAACAAAAACAGCTAGGTGGTTGATATAAAAGTTTTCCATGATCGTTTCTCCTTAGGGTTGGTTGGATTTGAAATAATCCTAGCGGAGTTCAACCTGACCGTATTGGAAAAAATTTACCTACATCACAGGGATGTAATTCAAGCTGTCCGCTTTGCGTTTGAGGTACTCACCAGGCGTGAAGCCCGAAAAATCACGGAAGTCGTTAATGAAATGAGCCTGGTCGTAGAATCCACTTTGAAGGGCGAGCCCGCTCCAATCGAAGGTGGAGGCGTTCGTTTCCATTTCCTGAATTGCTTTTTGAAAGCGCATAATGCGTAGGTATTGTTTCGGTGTTGCTCCCACCTGGCTTTTGAACATGCCAATAAAATGTTTTTGCGAATACCCGATCTGATCGAATAGATTTTGAAAGCGGATCATGGTGGGTTGATGAACCATGCTTTTTAAGACGGACTCAACACAACGATGGGCTGGCTGTTCGTTCAGTTTTTCGCCGCCCATGCCCAATAAAAATAATTCCAACTGGTGAAAGATCTCTTCAATGGATTTTGCAGCGAGCAATCGTTCACGTAATTGCTGGATGCGATTGCCGAAGATCAAGTCTGCCATGACGACAGTGTCGCTCAACTCGCTCATGGGGCAGGGATAGAACGGATGGGCGCCGCCCTTTTTGAAGGCGACCACGATCATACGTCTGTCTTTGCCCGATGGGATAGTGATGGGGCGGGTGCGGACTCCGCTGACCCAGGCGTGTTTACAAAATTGAAGGACTTCGAGGGTGTTGTTGTCGTGAATGGATTGGGGCGTATCTCTGAGATCGATCAGGAGTTCTGTATTCCCATCCGGCAAAAAACGATCGAGGGTATGCACGGGAGTGAACCCTTCGAAGTAGATCATCGTGTCGATGAATTGATTGAGCGGAAACGCCGGTTCGTGAGACTGAAGAATCATGGGTTAAGGACTATCAAAATGTTCCTTTGATTATAGAACATATTTTCTAATCTTTCAATCCCCTTTTTTGCTCTTTTCGTTTCCACGTTTGAAATTCCCCGTTATACGAGCCATCAGCAATTGCGCCTGATCTGCATCCGCAGAAGATGCGGCTGCCAGGAATTTTTCAGCAGCCTTTCCTTGAAGTGTAACCACAGGCTTTCCGTGCCAGGCGATAAAGACCTTTCCATCTTTTGTCTCTCGGAAGGCGAATGGACGCTCTTGTAACTTTTCACGCCTGTCAACAGGATTCATTTCATCCCCTCCAGAGATCCAGGATTTCGAAGATCAATAGAACCAATCCGATCCCGCCAAAGATTAGGCCCATGCCGCTCAATAGCAATGGCACAAAATAAAGATTGCTCCATTTTTTGATGCGCGCGCGGCCCGGTTCCTGCGGATCATACAAAATATTCACTACTTCCCCTTCGCGGAATTGAGGCGGATTGGATTGAAGCATATCCTGCACTTCCACCCGCCGCCCATCGATGGTTGTGAACCCAAATACCGGCGCATACCCACCGCCATCGGAGCTGGATCGGTACACATTTCTCAAAATCGTCCCTTTCACCTCCTGCGAGCTTGCAATGAACGAACGCGTGCGGACAAAAATGAAAACGGCGATCGCCACCAGTAAAAGCCCTACCAAAGGGAACACAATACCAATAATCAAATTAGCAGACATGGGTTACTCCTTTACCGATAAAGTGCGTTCAATTCCTTTTCCAACTGCGCCCGTGCGCGGATGGCAATGGGCGCAGCTAAGTGCTTGCGTATCGTCTCTTCGCTTTTGTTCTTTTCGTAATAATCGCGATACATCTGGATCAGCGAAATTGTCTCAGCAGAGTATCGTTCGACAGTGACCGCATCCCCTGCCGTGAGACTTCCCGCGCGAATCACACGCACATACAAGCCGGGTCTTTCCGCCGTGCGAAACTTCTTCACCCATTGCTCAACTCCCATTCGTGAAGCAAACGTCCCGCAGGGGATGCGAGGCGCAGTCACTTGCAAGGTCACCTCTCCAATGTGAAGAAAATCCCCGATATTGAATCCAGCCGACTCGAATTCACTGATCGTCAGATTCTCGCCGAACATGCCCGCTTCCAGACTCCGCCCCAGGTCTGCCTCCCACCATTGATAGTCTCCTTCGCCGTAAACGTAAAGCGCCTGGTCCGGGCCGCCGTGATGTCTTTTGCTGGCGATGAAATCGCTCTCGATCCCCAGAGTCGTGATGCGCACCGGTCCTGCCGCAGGATATTTATAAATGCCGGTGATCTCTTCGCTGCCTTTATTCTGTTGAACCTGCTTCTGCCCAATATTGATACTGATAACTTTCATTTTTCTGATCTATTCCTTTCGGGCCGCCAGATCAAAACCTGATTGCGGCCATTGGCCTTTGCCTGATAAAGCGCCTTGTCTGCCCGGTTGAGCATGGCGCCCAGTGTATCATTTTTCTGCATGTCATATTCTGTAACGCCCATGCTGATCGTGACCTTGAATTTGTGCGGATCGCATCGGATGACCGTATTCTCCAGCACGGCCCTGAGCCGCTCCGCAATAACGGCGGCGGCTTCCTTGTCTGTTTCGGGCATCAACAGCACAAATTCCTCGCCGCCGAGCCTCGCAAAGATATCCACGGTTCGTGTGCCCTGAATACATACCTTTTTCAAGGCAAGCAGTGCCTGGTCACCAGCCTGGTGACCATAGGTATCGTTCACTTTTTTGAAACCATCCATGTCCATCAACACCAGAGCGAGACTGTGTTGATACCGCCTGGCGCGCGCCAATTCAAACTCTGCCAATTCCATAAAATGCCGCCGGTTGACAGCACCGGTGAGTGAGTCCCGGCTGGCAAGCAATTGCAGTTCATTTTGAATATCCTTCAACTTGGTAATATCGTGAAGGATCACCAGACGCCCAAGAAGTTTTTCGCCGCGGCCCAGGATCGGCGAAACCTTCACCTCCAGGTATGTGGGTGTGTCGCCAGTCAGTTGAATATCGAAGGTCGAATTAAGCGAGTTGAACGTTCCCAGTTCCTGCGAATCCAGGCGAGAAAATATCATTTCAACGGAAAACCCCAAAACATCGCCTGAAATATTTAGCAGATTCCTTGCGGCGAGATTTATATCAACAACCCGATTCTGGTCGTCGATGACCAGCACACCATCCGACATCTTCTCGACCAGCACATCCCTGGCAACCGGCACGACATCCAACAGATGATGCCGCAGCATAGCATAAGCAAAAGCGACCGCCGTGATGGTAAAAGTGAAGGGAGTGCTATCCGCACCGGGAAACGGATGAATACCCAGGATAAACATGATGCTGCTAAACCATGTCACCATCATGCCGCCAAACACAATACCGATCTGCCTGCGATACATCCCAAAGGAGTGTAAAAACGCCCGGGCAAGCACAATGGTGGCAAACAGGGTCAGAGCGTACGAAAAGACCACGTTGAACCAAAATACCGGCCCCGCATGCAGGATGAACGCACTGTTCTCCGCCCGTTTGCCTGCAAAGAATAATCCGTGATAGGGATCGGTAAATAAAATGAGCAATACAATGAGCGGCTCGATATAAAGCAATACCGCAACCGGGCTCTTCAACCAATCGATCTTATTTGAAAATTGAAGCGAAAAAATAAACAAAGCCGGTGGGACGACCACAACCCCAAGATAGGTGATATCCAGCCAGAAGTATGGGGTGGGCCCGGGGACATCCGCCCAGAACACCGCATATGAAATATCCCACCAGGAAAGCGCAGAGAGAAGGGTCATTAACGCCGATGCGCCCGGCACAGTACGCCGGGTCTGAAATATGATCGCCGAAACGAACAGACAGATCACGCCTGCGATCAATAACAATACGCTGTAAAAAATATTCGGAGGAGACACGAATTCCATCACTCCTATTTCAAACGATAAAACGGCGAGCCTTTTACGATAACACTTTCATCCTAAACCTGACTCTGCAAACGATGCTCGCATAACGACCATACCATATTCTCACTCAGGACGATAATGGATCAACTCGCGCCTTTCGAATGGAACAACATCCGCAGAAGGGTTGTCCCAATCCATGGCAGCGGCCACCTTGTGCGGCACCATCACCACCTGCGGCTGGGCATCATGCGCGCCATATCCATGATCAATGCATTCGTCGTGGAACGCAATATGTTTTCGGTCCACTTCAAATGTGGAGGTATTGACGTCCTCTCCCGCTTCGCCCTGCACCGAGAACCAGTACAAATATTCCGCATCTCCCATGACCTCGCGGAAGATGACTTCAAGTTTCATCTGCTCACGCTCCAGCGTCTGCACGACGTCCCCCATGTTCTCATTGAGCATCTTCAACCATTCATCGACTCTTGCCGATTTATCCTTATTGACTTTAAAACGGGTTAATTCCACTCGCATGATATGGTTTCCTTATGGAGAATTATATCCCCACAAAAGGAACAGCCGCCTTTCGGCGGCTGTTCCTTTTACCCTGTCAGGGGTTTATTTCTCAGCATGCTTCTTCAACGCAGCCACAAAGCCCTGGAAATTCTCCGTCAGATCGGGGATGTTCTTCCCAAAGACCGGTTCAAGCAGGCCGCTGAATATTTCCTCAGTGTGAAATTGAGTCCCACCATTTGCGATTGACGTCAGAGAATGTGTGCGTTCAGACTTGAACAGGCCCAGCGGCATGCCGCCCGTCAATACCAATTTGCGATTCGGCTCGAACGCTGTGACCTTCACTGGAAATGCCTGCTCGCTCAATTTGGTAAAGAACTTCACCGTCTCACCCAGGGCCAGTTTGCCCTCGATATGATCCATGCTCAGGTCCCATGCAGGGTAGCCGCCTGCATCGGTAATGATCTTCCAAACCGTTTCAGGCGCGGCGTTGATGGTAATAGATGCGCTGTATCGTTTCATCGGTTATCTCCGTTATTTATCCATCTTGAGAGACTGTTTGACGTAATCAGCCAGGGCCTTTTTATTGAAGTCCAGCGAAGTGATACGCATCGTACGCGCCTTGCTGCCATCCCCTTCAAGCAGACCATATTTGTCATCAAGAGATACGCCTTCAAAAAAGATCAACGAGATCTTGCCCTTGCCCACCACGGTCTGAATATGATTTTTCGTGGTGCCATACACGAGGCAATTCTTCCACTTGATGCTCTCGTTAAAGGATGGTCCCGCCGCAAGCACGCAGCCGCGGATATCCAAAAACAGCGGGGCGATCTCCTTATCAAGTTTCTCAATATACTCATTGACGATATCGTTCTTCGATCTTTTGAATTTCATGCTCTCCATTCCTTTCCTTGAGGTATCAGGCGTATTCTATGTCATACATCTGAAATCTCATTGTAAGAAGCGGACATTAAGTTATCCTGCAATATCGAGCTGGCCTGAAAATATTCCACAGGTGAAAGTCCGGTCATCTTCTTGAAGGCGTGATTCAAATGCGGCTGGTCATAAAACACATCGGGAGTTACATGCTGAATGATGCGCGGATTCTGCAAAGAAAAATCACACGCCTGTTCAAGAAAGGCATGCAGGTTATGGATGTTCTGTAATTCCTTGCGGCTCAGGCCAAAGGCGGCCGTATATAAACGTCGTTTGTGCCGGGGCGAAAAATTCACCAGCCAGCCCGATTCATTCAACCCGGATGAAAATAAAGGATATGAAAATTTTTCACGACGATTCTCCCTGAGATGGCCCTCCACCAGTCGCTTGAACGACTCAAGGTCACGCGCCTCTTCCTTAACCCAGGCCTGGTTCAAAAAACAATTGGCCTTCACCTCCGCCGGAAAGGACTCGACGAACCTCAGCGAAAGACGCGCACCGAACAACATCAGCGGCGTCGAATACGTGAATTCCAGCGCATGGGTAAAAAGCATCTTAAGCACTTGTTCCGGCAGATTGAACCTTCGTTCCCCAACTTTATCCACACATTGAATCGTCCCGGTTTTGATATACAGATAATCGAAAAACAATTCCGGGATGAATTGATCCTTAACGGACGCAGGCGACCCTGATTCGATGGTCATCATCCAAAAGAAGACAATGCCAAGCGACGGGTCGCCTGCGAGTTTCCGAAACGTGATATTCATGAAATGAATTTCAAAAATTATAGCTGAATCATTTCATGAGCCTACACCTTTGAGGATGGTTTTACCGCGCATTCCACAGGATATCAGCCACGGCCACTCCAATAAATATGGAGACGAAAGACAGACCCAACCCGAAAACCACCCCAGCCAGAACCGAGGTGGCCACCGCCAGCGCCTTGTTCCAGTTGAAGCGCTCGATCAGCCAGCGTGTCATCCGCCACGAAATGATTGCAGACAGGATAACCCCAATGCCGTTGCAAACGAAGGTCGTGGTCAACGCCGGGCCGCCCTGGCTGCCTGAAAATCCATTAAGCATGACCATGGTCAGGAACATGCCAAGCGTGCCAATCAGCAGGAGCAATATCACAGTAAGAACAGTGGAAATGATAGAAGGCGTTTTTGAAGTCATTTCTTCTCCAATGAAAATGGAATATGTACCTATATAGAACGAATTATAGTGGACATCTTTAACAGAACAGGGTGACAATCCTGAGACAGTCACCCTGTAGTTTCATTTCCAGCATCAAGCTACGGCGTGGTATCTTCTGCCAGCGGACGGTCATTAAGCGGCTGCACCGGGCGGTTGTTGCCATCTTCAAAAATGGATTTCAACGCCGTGAGTTGCTGCGAAGATAACTTCACCGGCGTCGTCATCAACAACCAGTTGACGCCCTCAGAACAGGGTGGAGTGGTAAGCGAGCCGCTGTAACGATAGGTGGTCTGCACCGAAGGCAGCAGCCCCGCCGCATCAACGGTCACACCCGCATCGTGAGCTTCACTTTCTTCCGCAGGCAGGTTCGCAATGAACGGTTCATAAGCGGCATTCTCCGCGCCTTCATCGAGCAGAATGCCCACCACAGCCAGGCCGCCATCGGCATTCTTATGAACGATGTGCAGCTCGGCGGCAAAGAGCTTTCCATTCACGGCGTGCTCGCTGGGGGCATGATAGTGGAATTGCGCCACATCGTAACGAATATCATCGAGTTCGATGTAACTTCCGCTGTCATAGTTGACCTGAACCGTATGGCCGTTGTTCAGAATGTTAACCTTGCTCGGTTGGTAATGAAAGGAAATATTGGCCAGGTCGTTGGCAGCCGGGGCTTCCACATCGATAGGCGATTGACTCTTGCCACTGCTGCATACAGCATAAGCCGGGTCGATCTCACCCCAATGTTCCGGACCCTCCTCACCTTCATACGTCCAATGAACGGCCTCAACCGGATGGGATTCTTCGACCCGGGCGCCACAAGATGCCATCACAATGGTTGCGAGCAGCATCAAACCCATAAATAAAATTTTGTTTTTCACCTTGCATTCTCCACTTTTGAATAGTATCGATAAATGAACCGATTTCAAAGCATTATAGGGAGTTTTCCCGATTTCATCCTTACAAAGGCTTTACATGGCCATCAAGGATTACAGTTGATGGGCAGCAGAAAATCGGTGGGAGTTGCGATGGGTTCGGGTGTCATATCCAAACTTTCATGCGGGTATAACATCCTCTGAACGACCGTATATTCCGCATTGCCTTCTGTGAAAATATTCGCCTTGCTATTCAATAAAAAATCGTAGACCTGGCCCGCCTCTTCGCCTTCGAGAAAGATATGGTCTGCATTCCCCGACCGAAGCGATGGCAGGTCCGCACCCCATGCTTCGGTCTTGACCTGCTGCGCCTCCAACCCGCCCCGGCCTGATTCTACAAAAAGGAGCATTCGCTCCGGCTGATAGTCTTTCAACCCGCCGGGGTTGTAGGTCTCGACAAAATCGAGCATTCGTTTCATCGGACGCACAAGAAAATCCTTGTACGGTTCATACAAACTGACCCTGCGCGGACTCATCCCATTCAACACCAGGCTGCGAAATGAACCGTCATACACCTTTTGGTATTTCGAGCCGAAATCATATAGCGGGTTGGTCTCGTCCGTGTTTTGCGGCGCATCGATGGTGAAGAATCCGTACGAGTCGAGTTTGTTTACAAAGTAACAGACTTCCCCGGTAGTAAGGTACTTTGTTCTTATTCTCTTATCTCCAGCGCGCGAAGCGATCACCTGCCCATCTGAATAGATGACCAGCATGGTCTCTTCGTACAGACCGAATTCATCGAAAACACTGGCATTTCCAGATAGAACATATTTGAAGAGCACATGCTTCAAAGGATACGAAGCGAATACAGGCGTGACGGTCGGCGTGGGCGTGAGGGTTTGGGTGGGAAGAGGCGTCCGCGTGGGAATGGCCGTGAAGGTGGGAGCAGGCACGGTTGGCGTGGGAGGCGGACTCAGGAATCCGGCACATCCTGAAACCAGCATCACATCAAGCATCAGAGACAGCAACCGGACGCGGAGTTTCATATCAATTTTCGATCAAAGATACTTGGCGAGGCGTTCAATGTAATCGATGATGAGGATTAAGAATTCGCGGAAGGCCGGGATCGTGAATAGGATCAGCCCCAGGCCGATAACAAACAACAAGGTTGGAATAAAGTACAAATAGGTAAAGGTGTTCACACGTGCCTTTTGCGGGTCGTTTGGGTCGTACAGCACTTTGACACTGTTCGTATCCTTCTTGAGGACGAACCTGGAAAACAGATCGGAAAGAAGATCGAAGATGGTTCCGCTGGTATGCGTCTTTTCAGTAAAGGTGATGGTTCTGCCATCGGGCAGTCGGAATTCAACAACCGGTGCGGAGATGTCACCATATCTGCCCCGGCTGGTGTGATAATCTATGATGGTACCAGTTGTCTCCAGCGAACGCAGGCGGAAAGAAAGCAGAAAAAATCCCCAAACAAGGCTGGGAACGATGAGACAAAGCACAGCGACTACAATCAAGACGATCATGATATCTCCTTACTGATAAAGTCAACTTTTATGGAATGATGATTACAACCCCAATATCATTCCTGAGATTTTGTGTGCTCACAAAACATCCCGCTTTCTTTTCAATTACTCGCCAAACACATCGAGCAGTTCAACCTGCGCCTGCGGTTCTATTAATATGATGTAGTCCCGAATATCCTGCAGATGACTCAGCACAGCCTGGTCGTCGATCCCATTCGGAGCATAGACGGTGAAAACTACATTGCGTGTATTGGCAGTGATCTGGGTGCGTTGGTCGGGGCCATAAATGATGTTCGAGATAATCCCCAACCCATCGCTGATCATCATATCACCCGCCTTGACCGTCTGATTCTCGCCGCGCATCAAAATATAACTCTCGCTCCCGCTGGTGGCGTCCAAGGTAAGCGGCAATTGTAGAACATCCAGATCGTGGCCAGCCGTTAGCAGCATGTTCTTCACCTCTGCCATGAACATACACTCAACAAGAGACGCAACGCTCGGAATGGGTTTTCCCTTCAGGATGATCGACTCAAGTTGAAGCTGCACGTGATAGGTCTTCTTAAAACGCCGGTAATACTCGTTATAGGCTTGCAGAACAGGGTGACTGGCAATACCGGTCCGATCCTGACCGGCAAATTGAGAACGGAGGCGCTCTTCCAATTCCGTTTTTTCTTTTTCCAACGTGGCATGATGAGCTGGGTTTGAGACATGTCGCATCACCAGCACGCCCGCGTGCGCACCGGGAAAGGTCGATTTCCATTGGGGAGTTATATTGAACATTTGAAAGAAGCTCCATTTTGCATGGGACTAGCTTTATACAGCAAATTATACATATAATGCCGCGGTCACAAATTGCGCTCTCCCGCTTCTTACGTAGCACACGATGTGACCGCACTGGGTACGCTCTTCCCCGCATCAGACTTTCATTAACCTCCCCCTTCGTTCAGTTGTCGGATTAGTCGCTTGGTCTTATAGTCGCATGGTCGGATGGTCAAAAGACTACGAGACTATCCGACTACCAAACTAGGAGACTAACACCATGCATGGATACGGCTGGTTTATGGCAATGCGTCAGGGCGACGAAAAGCCCAAAGTGACCCGCGAACTTTTACTGCGCGTTCTCAATTATGCCAAACCTTACTGGTGGCACATCGCAGGCATGCTCGTCACGATCCTGCTCAGCACGGGCTTATCCCTGCTGACTCCGCTCATCTTCCGCAACATGATCGACGTGGTATTGCCCGCCAAGGATACCCAGCGACTCATCTGGCTGGGATTGGCTTTGCTATTTATCCCTGCGCTCAACGGCGGCATCAATGTTCTTCAACGGCGGCTCAACTCCACCGTGGGCGAAGGCGTGATCTACGATTTGCGCTCAGGGCTGTTTTCACGCCTGCAACGCATGTCATTAAGATTCTTCACCAACACAAAAACCGGCGAATTGATGTCCCGCCTCAACAGCGACGTGGTCGGCGCACAGAACGCCATCAGCAATACCATCGTCAATATCGTCACCAACCTGATCGAAGCGGTGGCCCTGTTCGCGGTCATGATCTCGCTTGAATGGCGGCTGACTCTCGTCAGCATTCTCATCCTGCCGTTGTTCATCATCACTGCCCAACGTCTCGGCACTGTGTTACGCGATATTGCCCGTCAGGCCATGGACACGAACGCGCAGATGAACGCACACATGAACGAGACTCTCAACATCGGCGGCGCATTGCTGGTCAAGCTTTTCGGGCGCACACGTGAAGAGGAAAAACGTTTTCGCGAACGCGCCGCGAACGTCCGCGACATCGGCATTCGTCGCGCCGTCATCGGTTCATCCTTCTTCGTCATTTTTGGTCTGGTCACGGCGGTCGGCACGGCGCTCGTTTATGGTCTTGGCGGCTACTTCGTCATCACCGATGTCTTCACCGTCGGTACCATTGTCGCCTTCGGTTCGTATCTCGGTCAACTCTATGGGACATTGCAAGGTCTTGCCAGCGCGCCCGTGGATTTTTCCACCAGCATGGTTTCTTTCGAGCGCGTCTTCGAGATCGTCGATCTGCCGCAGGATATTGTTGAAAAAGAAAATGCCATCGAGTTAAAAGATGTGCAAGGCGAACTCGAATTCAAGGACGTCACCTTCAATTACAAAGTGGACGAATCGATCCTGCTCAAAGATGTCAAGCGTTATGGCAGCATGGATAACGTGAAGGCTGTGATTTCTGGGACGACAGACAATGGGCCATCATCCACCATCCGTCGTCGGAATCCCGCCTCCGACTCCGCCGAGCCTGATTCAACATCCCAAGCCAGAGACATCGCCCTTGAAGGAATCTCCTTCACTGCCCGTCCCGGAAATTTGATCGCCCTTGTCGGTCCCTCCGGCGCAGGCAAGACCACCGTCACCTATCTCATCCCGCGCCTGTACGACCCAAGTGATGGAGTGATCCGCATCGACGGTCACAACCTGAAAGATGTCACGCTCGAGTCGCTATCGTCTGCCATTGGCATGGTTACCCAAGAGACCTATCTCTTCCACGATACCATCCGCACAAACCTGATCTATGCCCGGCCCGACGCAACTCAGGAGGAGATCGAATCCGCAGCCAAAGCCGCCAACATCCACAACTTCATCATGGACCTGCCCGAAGGCTACGACACAATCGTCGGCGAACGCGGATACAGACTCAGCGGCGGCGAGAAACAACGGATTGCCCTCGCGCGTGTGATCCTCAAAAATCCGCGCATCCTCGTTCTCGATGAAGCCACCAGCTCACTAGATAGCGAATCCGAAGCCTTGATCCAGGACGCCTTGAAACGCGTCATGGCCGGACGCACGTCCATTGTCATCGCCCATCGCCTGTCCACGATCTTGGCGGCGGATATGATTTTAGTGATGGATCGGGGAAGAATTGTGGAAAGGGGAACGCACGAGGAGTTGCTTGCGACTGGCGGAATCTATAGTCAATTGTATGAAACGCAGTTTAGAGGGGAGAGAGTGTAGGCTAATCTCATCTTCTCACAAGAGTACTTGACAACTTACTAACTAGTAAGTAAAATTTATTCAATGGTCAAGATCGAAAACTCTCAGCGCACAATTTTAAATCTGGCAGAAGCCCTGTTGCAAGATAAGGGCTTCAATGGGTTTAGCTATGCCCACATCGCGTCGGAGCTTGGGGTCAAGAATGCCGCCATTCATTATCACTTCCCCAGCAAGGAAGATCTGGGTATCGCAGTCGTAAAACGCTATCGTGACCGCTTCCATTTATGGATCAACAACGCACGCGTCAAAGACCTTTCCCCTGAAGCCAAACTGGACTGGTTCTTTGGCATTTATACCGACATGCGCGCCGATAAAGGCAAGGTCTGCCTGGTTGGGTCGCTGGAGGCCGAGTTCAACTCAATTCCCGCAGGCTTGCAGGCCGAGATTGGAAGCCTGCACAAAGAATTGCTCAAATGGTTGGAGGCAACTCTGAGCGAGGGAAGAGGCGCGGGCGTCTTCAAATTCAATGGGGAACCCGCCAATAAGGCCGCATTGATCCTCTCCAGTGTGCAGGGCGCCCTGCAAATGGCACGCGCGCTGGGGACGAGGAAATTCCGTGACGTCGTCGAGCAGATCAAACTGGATTTAATGGCCTAATTTTTTTATCATCAAAACTTACTGAGTAGTAAGTATTTATTGTGTCACTCTGAGGGAGCGCACGTTGCGACCGAAGAGTCTCGATCTTCAGTCTTAAAAGGAGAACAAATGGCAACGTTAGAATTTTCAACCACCAAACAGCAGGTAATCGTGAAAAAGGTGTATCAGGCTTTTTTCAGCCCGTCGCAGTATGAAGTAAAACCCTCCGACCGTGAGGTCATCGATCGCGGCAGCAACTACCGCCTCCCATTCAAGGGCGGCGAGCTGGCGGTCACCACGTGGGGCAGCGACGGACCGGGTGTTCTGCTGATGCATGGCTGGGGCGGAGCCCGCGCACAAATGACGGGGTTTGTCGAACCGTTATTATCGGCAGGCTATCGCGTGGTGGCATACGACCAGCCCGCGCACGGTGAATCTGATGGGAAGATGACCAACGTTCTTGAGATCGCCCCCACCATGCACCTGCTCGAAAAGCGCGAAGGAAAATTCGATTCGATCATCGCCCACTCCTTTGGGACTTTGATCACATCCTATGCCCTGGTCAAACGGAATTTCCCGCCTCCTTCCAGACTGGTATATTTCGGCGCTTTCAACCGGCTTTTGGATTCTCTGCCGCGTTTTCAAGTCCTGGCCAAACTACCGGATGAGATCATCGATGGATTGCGGGAAATGATCCATGAAAATTTTGGCAGAGATGTGCTGGATGCGATCGTCAACGAAGAGCTTGTCAAGCAGATTCGCATTCCGGCGTTAATGTTCCATGACCGGTCGGATAACGTCACCCCGGTGGAAGACAGCCGCGCGATCGCAAACGCCTGGAGCGAAGCGCAATATATCGAGACCAACGGATTGGGTCATCGCGGCGCGTTGCAGTCCGGTGAGGTCCACCAGCAGGTTGTGAAGTTCTTGAAAAATTAATTCAAACCACGTTGCTCCCATAGCTGACGCGTGATTTCTAAATGTCCCAGATGCAACATGGAATGTTCCAGGGCGTGGAGCAGCGCCCAACCGACCGTAAAAGTTCCTCGTGAAGTTATGCGCGGCGCTTCAAGGTCTTGCAGGGATATTTTTTCCAGCGCAGCTGCTGCATAGGCATAACTGTCATCGAGCCGTTTGCACAGAAATTCCTCCCCCAGCCCGCGGACTTTGAACTCGGCATCGCGGTCACGATTCGACGGTTCATTCATGGCCACATCGCCGATCCAAAATCGTTCCGCGCCAGTGAGGTGATAGACCAGCACGCAGATCGAATTCATATCCCGCCCGGGGACCCAGTCGAGGGCTTCGGGCGGAAGTCCTTTCAGCGCCTTGTGGATATCAGTATGACATTTTTTCAGCAGGTTCAGATGATCCGTAAAGAAGGGGTTCATGGTATTCCGTTCCTTTCCTGTTCGTTCATGGTTTTCTTTTTGCCTGTTGGACAAGCCACTTTTCCAA
This sequence comes from Anaerolineales bacterium, assembly GCA_016789225.1. Lineage (GTDB taxonomy): Bacteria > Chloroflexota > Anaerolineae > Anaerolineales > Villigracilaceae > Villigracilis. The sequence goes on along the minus strand of JAEURI010000205.1, from coordinate 1,202 downwards.
TTCAGGGATATTCTCACTTAAACGCGCTCCCGCCACAATGGGCAGCCAGCGGCGGTATTCAAATTCGTCCAGGCCGTGCAAACGGGTATATTCACGCAGATATGTCCTATGAAAAAAGCGGATGAATATCCTCATCAGCGGGTTACGGATCTGTTTGTTCGCAAGCGCGCCAAGCAGGATGATACTCGTCCGCGCCACATCTGCCGCCGGATTGCCCCTGGAGGCATCGATCCAGTCGATGATGGTGGAATCGCTTTCAGACAACAAAACATTGGCGGGATGAAAATCGCCGTGACAAACCCTGTCACCATCGGGCATTTCCTCCAGTGACCGCAGCAAGGAAGCCTTCACCAAAACGGGAAGCGCATTTGCATCCCGAATTTTGCTTTGAAGTCTCCTGTGTTGTTTGGGAACATCGGCATCGATGACACATTCGTGCATTTGCGCGTGTAATCGGGCAAAGGTGCGCGCGTAGGTGAACGCCAGCCATGGTTTGCGCTGAAACATGGCCAGCATCGACTCGCCGCGCACACGCTCATAGACCAGGCCGTTGCGTCCCTGCACTTGAACCAGTTCGTGCACCGCAGGCGATTTCACTCCGCTGTCGTACACGGCACGCGCGATCTTCATTTCGTATTCGATATCTTCGAGGGGGAACCAGTTGTGAAATAGCTTAAGAATATGCCCATCGTCCCATTCGAAGGCATCGGCAGTCCGTCCACGGGCAAGAGGCTGGTCTAGGGAGATGGGTTTTGTGTTCATGGGGCGATTATAAGATGGTTCCGCCAGCCAGAAGTTGTTACTTTTCGATTGTGTCACCCTCCCGAAGGACATCGGGACGATGTGAGCATCAGCGAAGGGTCTCTGAGATTGGCGTAGAGATGCTCACCGCACTTCGATGCATGTGTCGCTCAGCATGACACTCAAAGCGGAAACTTGGGTTACGATACCCTTACCCAAGATTTGTTTTTTCGCAATTCCCCAAATGGAGCATTGTTCATAAGAACAGCATCTGTTATACAATTCACCCAAATGGACATCTCTCAAAACATTCACCTGCTGGGCGACCGGCTCGGCAAAGTCATCTCGGAACTGGAATCGCCGCAGTTGTTCGAGATCGAAGAACATATCCGTGCGCTGGCCAAGGCGCGCCGCAACGGAGACAAGGCTGCCGCCGCACAATTGCAGCGCGAAATCTCATC
>JAEURI010000187.1 GCA_016789225.1 Anaerolineales bacterium | reverse complement strand
GGAGGCGCGGCGCTGGATGTCTTCGAGTATGAGCCCTTGCCAGCGGACTCTCCGCTGTTGAAGATGGACAACGTCATGCTTGCGCCGCATAATTCCAATTCCAGTCCTACGGCGTGGGAGCGCATCCATTGGAGTACGATTAAGAATTTATTGGATGGGCTGGGAATCCCGATGAAAAAATGATGAACAAATTTCGCCTTGCCTTGCCATATGTCTTTTTGTTCCTGCTGACGGCATTCGTTCTCGACCTTGCCAATCCGTTCTTTGATGTGCCTGCTCGTGATGGCGGATTTTTTCTCTATGCGGGGAGCCAGATCGTGGATGGCAAAATTCCATATCAAGATTATTGGGACTCGAAGGGCCCGGGCATCTTTTATATCAATGCCTTGGGGTTGTTCTTAAGCGGTGGCTCGCGCTGGGGGGTGTGGCTGGTTGAGTTTATTTGTATCTTTGGGATGTTCGTGCTTTTGTATCGTGCCGTTTCGAAACGCTGGGGAATCGGCGCGGCGCTCTTTGGCTCTGCCGTGGCAGGGTTGGGGTTGCAAGTGGTCTTGGGGTATGGAAATTACACCGAGGAATATGCCCTGCTTTTCAACGCAGCAGGACTTGCCCTTTTCCTTTCGATGGTGGATGTGGAGCATAATTATTGGAAGTATCTCTGGGTCGGTGCTTTCTTCGGCTTGAGCTTTATCTTCCGCGCGAATAACATCGGTGGGTTGTTTGCGATCTTGGGCGCGGTCTTTCTTTTTTATGTGTTCAAACGAAATTATCTGGAGGCATTAAGGATCATCCTTGCCGCGCTGGCAGGCTTTGCCCTCCCGCTTCTTTTATGGACAATCTATTTTGCCATGCTCGGCGCTGCCGGAGAGATGCTCTACGCTTCGATCTTGTTCAACTTCTCGTATGCGGCTGCCAAAGAACGCGAATGGCTGGATATTTTCAGCGGTTTTGGTCGCTATGGCATGGGTTGGACGGTCTGGCTTACGCTGGTGGCATGGTTCGCACTTGGCTTTCGCTTTTTGGTCAGCTTTGTGCAGCGGAAGGTCATCGTCTTGGACGTGTTCCTTCTGCTTTGGTTCCCGCTTGAAATTTTCCTGAGCAATCTTTCTGGCAGGAATTTTTCACATTACTACATTAGTTGGGCTCTGGCAGTGGGGTTCTATTCGGCATTGCTCTTCGCGGAGTTCTGGCAGGTGACGTTTAATATCTCTGCGTTGGAAGGTTGGAACGATCATCTCGGTGCGATTGCATCGGCGGTTCTTGTCATCGTCTTGTTAATCATCTCACCTTCCATGCCCGGACGTTATGTTCAATCCCTGAGCCAGGGCGGTGAAGCCATTGACCCGGTCTCTGCCTACATCCGCGACAACTCCGAGCCCGAAGACCTCCTGTTGACGTGGTATCCCGAAATGCGTGTCAACTTTATGGCGGGACGCGCTTCACCGGTCAAGTATCTGTATTATCCGCTCTTCCTCGAAGGTTCGTTGACCAAGGAGATCGAAGACCGCTACCACGAAGATCTGATGAAGAACCCGCCTCAACTCATCCTCGACTGTTCCCGCTCTGTGGATGCCATTCCTTCGCTGGATGCTGCCACACGCGAAGCGCAATACGCCGCTCCTGGTGTGAAGCGCAAGATGTACATCCCACCGGGGATGGATGAAGTCTTCGAGTTCGTGGAGGCGAATTATCAGATCGAGAACACAATTGATGAATGTATAATATTTAGGTTGAACGAGTAATAATGTTTCAAGTTGCTCCGTTGGTTGAGTAGCCGAAGGCATATCGAAACCAACAGTTAACAAGAGAGATTTCAATTCGTGGTGGTTGAGTAGGGCGAGTATTCGTCTCGCCGTACTCAACCACCGGTGGAAAAAATAAAAAAAACTATGACCAAAACAATTCTCATCACTGGTGCGGCGGGCGGTATTGGGCGTGCCTCCGTTGCCCTCTTTGCTGAAAAAGGCTGGCACGTCATCGGCGTGGACCGTTCCGAGTTTGGCACAGATTTCCCGAAGAATGGACTTTTCATTCGCTCGGACATTTCCCGTCCCGAAGATATGGAATCCATTTTCGAGCAAGCCAGGGGATTCAGCGACTCGCTCGATGCGCTGGTCAACAATGCCGCAGTGCAGGTGGCAAAACCACTTGTGCAAACAACTGTCGACGAGTGGGATGCGGTGATGGCGGCGAATCTGCGCTCGGTGTTTTTGGGAGTTAAACTTGCGCATCCCCTTCTCAAGGCTGGGAATGGTGGCGCCATCGTGAACGTTTCCTCCGTCCATGCCGTGCAGACTTCCACGAATATCGCCGCCTACGCCGCCTCGAAAGGCGGGTTGCTCGCTCTCACCCGCGCGTTGGCCATTGAATTTGCGCCCGATAACATTCGTGTCAATGCGGTTTTGCCCGGCGCTGTGGATACGCCCATGCTGCGTGCTGGTCTTGGGCGCGGACATGTCGGCTCGGGCGACGTGCAGGAAAGGCTGGATAATCTTGCGCGTCGAACCGTCAACGGGCGAGTGGGTACGCCTGCCGAAATTGCCAGCGCCATTTACTTCCTCGCCGATAATGAACAATCCTCTTTTATGACCGGTCAAGCCATGATCGTGGACGGCGGCGCGACCGCAAGACTCAGCACAGAATGAAGAATACAAAAAAACGGACTCGAGAGACCTACCTATCGCGCATCATGATCGCGCGCATCATGTTCTATGTCAACACGGCGCTATGGCTGGTGATGGGCAGTATCAGCGTCTGGAAAATGCTCGAAGACCAGAACGACTGGACGGCAGCACTGGTGGCTTTCTTCTTTCTGTTCGCTGCCTTTACCCTCTTTGTCGGCGCGAGGATCGTGGACCAGCGCGGCAGGCCGATTTTCATCATCATACTTTGCATCACCGGCTTGAACATCCTGCTGACCTTCTTCGGCTACCCGGATTTTACCTATATCATTGCCACCCTCTTCGACTTCATCATCCTTGGCAATATCATCCCGCTCAAATCCTATTACGACCAAACATGAAACAAACCCTCAAACGAATCATCCCACCTTCACTTTGGAATGCCGCGCGTTATACTAACGATGCCATCCGCCGTTTGCCCGAATTGCCCGCCGCCTATTTACATCCGTGGCGACGCGAAAGCATTCGGCGCCTTGCCGCCTTCAAAGATATTCACAAAGGTAAACGTGCCTTCATCATTGGCAATGGACCCTCGCTCAAACAGACCGACCTTTCCAAACTCAAGAACGAGATCACCTTTGGAATGAATCGTTTCTACGTTGCCTTTCCCGAGCTTGGCTTTCAAACCACATACTTTGCCTCGATCAATAACCTCGTTATCGAACAATTCGTCGAAGACATCTCCGCGCTGACGATGCCGAAGTTTCTCTCCTGGCGCTCTCATCGTTTCTTTAGCGAACGCACCTATAACGATACAACCAACTTTATTTACACATCCTACACGGGGCCTAAATTTTCCAGCGATGTGCGCGGGCGTGTCTGGGAAGGTGCAACGGTTACGAACTTTGCCTTGCAGATCGCCTTTTACATGGGCTTCGATCAAGTCATTCTCATTGGCGTCGATCACAACTTCACATCCAAAGGAGATGCGAATAAAACCATCACCTCTGAAGGTGATGACCCGAATCATTTCATGCCGAACTATTTTGGCAAAGGCGTGCGCTGGCAGCTCCCCGATCTCGACACTTCCGAAGTTGGCTACCTCATGGCACACGAAGCCTACAAACAGGCGGGGCGACAGATCATTGATGCAACCGTCGGCGGCAAACTGACGGTCTTCCCCAAAGTGGACTACAATTCTCTCTTCTGATTTTCGATTTCAGATTTTGGATTGACGATTTTACGCACCACTCATTAATTATGACTCTTCCGCCTCAAACCCGACCTCAAACCTGGTCCATCCTCTTCATCCTGCTCCTCGCCCTGGGCGGACTCCTACGACTCATTGACCTGACCGACCCGCCGTTGGATTTTCACTCCTCGCGCCAGTTACGTAACTCGCTTGTGGCGCGTGATATTTATTATTCTGCACTCCCCACTGCTACTGAAGAACAACGTCAACTCGCTTTTGAATTTGCAGACTCAGTCGGCAAATACGAGCCGCCCATTATCGAGACCATCGTTGGGTATTCCTATTTCCTTGTAGGTGGCGAGAGCATTGCTGTGGCGCGCCTGTGGAGTACTTTGTTTTGGCTTATTGCAGGGATCGCACTATTCGACCTCATGCGCCGAGTCGCTTCGCCTTGGGCAGCGTTGATCGCGATGGCATATTATTTTATCCTGCCCTTTTCGGTGGAAGTCAGCCGTTCCTTTCAGCCGGACCCGTTGATGACCTCGGCATTTGTCTTGGGTATTTATTTCCTCTATCGCTGGAGTGAGTCCTGTGGAGTGCGGGAGCTTGCTCCCGTGGACGGCAAACCGTCCGACTCCATAAGGGAGACCTGGAAGTGGGCGCTTCTCGCTGCTGCTTTCCTGGGCTTTGCCACGTTGGTTAAGATCGTAATCGCCTTTATGGTTGGAGCCGCTGCAATTGCATTGGTGTTCTTCACGCTTGGCAAAGGCTTTTGGAGATCGAAACAAGTTTGGGCGATGGCAGTCATTATGGTCTTGCCTGCGCTTTTGTATTATGTCCTGCTCAATCAAGGGCGTTCGACTGAATACTTCTTCGCCTGGTCACTGGCGTTGATGAAGCTCATCACCAGCACCGATTTCTATACCAAATGGCTGGCGTTCTTGGGTGTACTGTTTGGCTTGACGATTGTCTTCCTGGGGATTGCTGGCGCGTTGATCGCTCCGTCACGGATGCGTTGGCTGCTGATCAGTTTATGGATCGGTTATGTGTTGTACGGACTGACATTGCCCTTCCAGATGTATACGCATAGTTATTATCATATTCAACTTATTCCGTTGATCGTGCTGGGACTC
>JAEURI010000124.1 GCA_016789225.1 Anaerolineales bacterium | reverse complement strand
GACCATCATCCAGAAACCGACCCAGTTCAGGGTCATGTTCTTGAGGGAACGTTTGAGGCCGAACATTACGTTGAAGGTCAGGAAGCCCATGATGAAGAAGGTCGTCCAAACCAGGGCGTTCAACACACCGTGAACGGTGAGGCCTTGATAGTACGACTTGATCAGGGGCTTGATGTAGGGATAGATATCCCAACCTGCATGTTCAAATGCTTGCAAGGGGCCGAACAAACTGCCCACGGCAAGCGCCAGGATGGCGACCAAAAGGTGCGATCCAATTAATTTCTTTTCACCAGCGGATAATTGATGTTGTTTCATGGGATCTCTCTTTTCAGCTTATGGCGTAACGATGATCGCGCCGTACATCACGCCGTGTCCGCTGCCACAGTATTCCGTGCAAATGAAGTTGTAGGTGCCGGGCTTGTCGAACTTAATGGTCAGCTTGGAAACCTGACCAGGAATGACCATGAAGTTCGCGTTCGTGTCCTGGATCTTGAATCCATGCTGTACATCTGAAGATGTAACATAGAAGGAGACGCTGGAGCCTGCGGGGACTGTCATTTCCTTGGGCAGATATTCCCAGTTCGGGATCGCGCGGGCCAATACATAAGCGTCATATTTGCCGGTGGCAATTTCACGCAAACCGGGGTTTGACCATGGGCTGTTCGGGTCGGTGGCTACAGTGCGGGGGTCGACACGCTGTTCGGGGGCAGGAACCTGAATTCCCATGCCAAATGCGGCCACGCTGACGGCTGTTGCAAACAGGACGAGCATGATGGCGCTGAAGATCATCCAATTGCGCTCGTAGGGGTCGATATGCATTTTCTGAGTGGTCATAGGGTGCCTCCTCTGCCGACAAGGATCATATAGATCGTTGCCCAGATCGCGATGAGTGTAATGACAAAGATCGCTAATACTGCGATCGTGCCAGTCGGGCGAAACTCATCATCTTCTTTATCTTTCTTCGCCATGGTACATTCTCCTCGTAAAAAATGGATTTAGGATTTCTGCCGCATCACGCGGCGCTGCGAATTGAGGAGGCGAAATATGGGCACATCCTACGCTGAAACAGATCCGCCTCCTTATTGCCTTAACATGTATTCCAGATCCTCGGCAATCTCCTTTGAGGTTACGCCGAATGGAAATACCAACTTCAAATAACCTTCACGGTCGATCACCATCAGAGTGGCTGTATGATCGATCAGATAATCGGTGGCACTACTGCCTTCCTTCTTCTGAAAAAAGATCCCGTAAAGTGTTGTGATCGTTATCAGATCATCCTGACTGCCGGTAATACCGATAAAAGTGGGATGAAAATGCGTCACATACGCCGCCAATTTTTCAGGAGTGTCTCTTTCGGGGTCGAGGGAGATCATGATGGTTTGGATCTCGCTCGCTTTTTCATCGCCCATATCCCGGAGCGCCTGTGCGACATTCGCGAGGGTGGCGGGACAAATATCCGGGCAGAAAGTGTATCCGAAATAGATCAGTACCAGTTTGCCGCGATAATCGCTAAGAGAAACATCACCATTAACGCCGGTCAGCTTAAAATCATGGGAGGGATCCGGCGATTGGATCACAGTTCCATGAAAGGTATGCGGTCGTAAAAAATAAAAAGCACCCGCAGCAGCAAGGATAAAAATGGCGATCGCCAAAATGAATTTTGTTTTCATTGAATATTTATCCGTTGTTTGATTAAGGTGCATAACACAAGAATAAATGTGCGGCTTCGTAGGCTAACTTGTTGGTTCCGGTACTGTTTTTTACTTCATCCGCAAGCACACCGAGGTGACGCAGGATTCGGTCAGTGTTGGAAACTTCCGTCGCATAGCGGTATTCCGCACGAACGATGCCCAGACCATCCACGAGAACAAAGGCGGGGTCGAAGGCAAAACTGCCATCTTCCTTCTTCTCATAATAGGTTTCCAGCCCCACACCGATGACGGTCTTGAGCAGGGTCTGGTTGGTGGTAGTGGCGAACTTCCAGCGGGTGGTGTCAGCGCCGAGGGTTTGAGCGTAGGCGTTCAACACCTCCGCTGTATCCCGTTCCGGGTCGATGGAAAGGGTCACGAAGGTCACCGGGATATTGTTCAACTCCACTTCGCCCAGGCGGGACTGGATCTCCTTGACCGTGTCATTGATGTTGTAACAGGGTGCCGGGCAGTTTGTGTATGTGAAGGAGTAAATTACAAACTGTCCGCGCAGGTCTTCACTGGTCAGAGGGCGGTTATCCTGATCCACCAGAAGGAAGGCCGGAGCAAGCTGCATGCGCGGCAATACCTGGATCGGTTGGAAGATCTTGAAAGCCAGGGCAGATATAACGATAAGAGCCCCAAGGCCGTACACAATATTTAGGATGTATTTGTTCATAACGGTACATTATCAGCCACCGGGAGGTTCCTGACAACGGGAACAGGTACCGACTTTGATGAAGCGTGCTGGAGAAGTTCGGCTTCGATCTGTTTGCCTTCCTCCACAAGTTGTTCAAAGGTGACCCTGGCCATTTCGTCACGCAGCAGATCTCTTAACCGCTTCCACTGACAGCTGACCGGGCACTTATGTTCGAAGGGGCAATCTCCCTCTTTAAGTATGCAATCGGAGAGGATGAGCGTGCCTTCAAAGTGTTCGGTGATCTGGAGAAGGGTGATCTGGTTGGGATCATGAGCGAGCGCTATACCCCCGTCGCGCCCGGCCTGGGTTTCAATAAAACCGCCGCTGGCCAGGGTGGCTACAATACGTTGCAGCATTGCGCGAGGGATAAGCATTTCACGTCCGATCTCGGAAGTGGAAACGCGGGTTCCCTTGGGCTTTTTAGCAAGGGCCAGTACAACTCGAACGGCGTAATCTGTTTGGCGGTTTACTCTAAACATATAAGTGCTGCCTAATGTTGAGCGTGAAAGTCAATGTTTACTGACATTGTAAGGATTTCATCTTGTCTTTTGATGTGTTATTAATCACATCCTCGTGTGACAAACGTCTATTATTCTTGATGGTGTATGCGATATTTTTGACAGTCTTTATCCGAAAAGGCTGGATTTGAGATGGGATATAATCGGCGTGTCTGACAGCCTTGCGATGGCAAATGCTCTCGCAAGGTTTCACTGTAATTACCCTACATCTTTGTCTGAGGTTTTCAATGATCGATCCTGTGATATTCAGTTTTAAATTATTTACCTGGACGGTTGAATTAACATGGTATGGTTTGATCGTCATGTCAGGGGTGATGCTTGGCGCTTGGTTCGCCGAGCGTGAAGTGCGTCGTCGCGGCGAAAATGGAGAGGTATTGATTGATGCCATGGTGTGGGCGGTTATCGGCGGCATCTTGGGAGCGCGATTATGGTATGTAGTCAATGCGACCTTGGGCGGGAATCGCTCCTATATCGAAGATCCCATGTCCATCATTCGTCCCCCGATCGCAGGCTTGCATTTTTTTGGCGGCTTGCTATTCGGTGCGATCATCCTGGTCATGTATTTACGCCGCAACGGATACGATACCTGGCTGTTCATGGATGCCGTGGCTCCGGTCACTCTCCTTGGTCAGGCCTTTGGCAGGCTGGGAAATTTCATCAACCAGGAGTTGTACGGTCCCCCAACCTTGCTTCCCTGGGGAATTCAGATCGATGCGGCTCACCGCCTCCCTGCGTACGCGGACCTGAGTTCGTTCCCGGTGGAGACAACCCGTTTTCATCCGACCTTTGCCTATGAGATGATCCTGAACGTGATCGCTTTTCTCTTTCTATATTGGTACGCCCGGCGTACTGAAGAGAGAGCATTGCCGGGGGCTGTGTTTTCTCTGTGGTTGGTATTTGCCGGGTTTATCCGTACCTTTATCGAATTCTTCCGCCCAGACCAGCCGCGTATCGGTGATTCGTTCATTTCCTATACCATGGTGGTTTCCTTCCTGATGGGTGTGGCGGGCGTTGTTCTATATCTGGCCCGCATGGGCAAACTGCAGCTTGCTTTTTTCGAAGGCTGGTGGCAGGACGATTACCAGGTCAAGAAGGTAGAAAAGCCCATCCGTGCTCGACGTTCATCTTCTACGCCCTCAGTCGTGAAAGAAGATGAAAGCGAAGAAATTGATGAAGAAGCAGAAGAAATAGAAGAAGAGACGGTTAAGCCTGTTGTAAAGCGAAAGCCAAAAACGCCGTCCAAACCTGCAGCCAGGAAGCCCGCTACGCGCAAACCTTCATCGACCGGCAGCACAAGGCGAAAGAAGACAGAGGAATAAAATAAAAAGAGAGCGCCTCGAGCGCTCTCTTTTTTGTTCGATATTGGCCGAACGGAATTACATATCCAGTTCCACTTGTTTTACGTGTACGAATTCCTCACGCTTGTCGAAGTTAAAGCGCGCAAAAATATCGGCATAGATCTGCACGATCTGTTCGCGGGTAAAGCCCATCTTTTCGTAGGAATAATTATGGTCGCTGCTGAACGTAAGTGTTTCTTTAACGGCCTGGTCGATGATAATGGGCAGGCCGGGTTTATCGGGATACCCGAATTGTTCATAGAATCCGCGAATCACCGACTCGGGACGAATGATCAGGTCATCGTAATTCAGGATCAGGTAGCGGGGAGAGGGATGCGCATCCAGGTATTGAAGCGGATGGCGGTACCAGTATTTTGTCATCTCGAGGATCTCGTCAATATAGATATATCCCTCGCCGGGGTCGGTGAATTGACGGCGGGCGTAGTTGATCCACGAAATGGTGGAGGGCAGCATGTCGAGCGGATTGCGGGCCAGGTAGAGGATGCGCGCATCGGGGAAGAACTCTCCCAGCGTCTCGATCTTTGCGCTGAAGGCCGGGTTCTTGGCTACAAAATATTTTTTCCCGGTGGCATACATGTGCCGTTGCAGCATGGATTTATAAAACGTCATGATGCGTTTTTTATGCTGCGGGCTGAGCGCTTCATCGAAATGAATGTAATCGGGGAACTCCTCCATGAACGGGAAGAGGAAGGTCACGAAATATCCATCCCAAATATGCATGTGGATGTTTTCATCCTCTTCGGGCTGGAAGAAGGAGATCGGGTGAATTTTGATCTTGCCGAGCGTGGCGCGGTCGAATGCATACAGCGCGCGATGCAGAGCGTTATTGAAATATTTTTTATCCAACCTGGAAACGAGCTGGGTGATCTTCTTTTGAGTAACCGAGGGGGTGAGGTAGATATCCCAGGTGGTCAGGCTGGTGAAGGTTTCAGAGTCACGAGAAAGCAGGCGATGCAAAAAGGTGGACCCGCTGCGAAAATTTCCCAGAATGAAAAGCGGCTTTTCGATGGGCTGGGTCTTATGGGCCGGGAAGAGAATATCGTCGAGCCAGAAGAAGAACCAATGGACCAGGCTGCCAACCGGCCAGACAAGATAGAACAATATAAGGAAAAGAAATCTTTTGCGGGTGAGGCGGGCCGGGGTATTTTTGGAAGCGAAGAAGGAGCGGTAGAACGTGCGCCAGAACAATCGGAGGTTATATCTCATTCAGGACGGGATCCTTGGGGTTTGATACGTGCACAGGGATGACTCCCACAAAAGAATTCTATCCGCAACAAGGCTTTTGAGATTAACGTGTTTTGAACAAACCGGGATTTTAAAGTCCGCGCCTCGCTCTCTGGATTTTTGCCTGATTCTGTTTTCTGCGGCATTTCCCCCGCACCATGCTGATATTGGAAGTAAAATTCCTGCGTTAAAACATTAAATTTTTGGAGGTATCCATGAGTGATGATCTGTTGACATATCCTGCCACGCAGGGTTATATAACGACCCTGGTCCCGCCGCGCGAAGCGGAACTGATGGAGATGGAAGCCTATGCTGACAAGCACGACTTTCCCATCATCGGCCCAGTATGCGGATATTATTGCTATCAGCTGGCGCGGATGATTCAGGCGAGATCCGTTTTTGAATTGGGATCGGGCTTTGGATATTCCACGGCCTGGTTTGCAAAGGCAGTTCGCGAGAATGGAGGTGGGGTCGTTCATCACACCGTCTGGGATGAGGATTTGTCCAGTCGGGCACGCAGCCACCTTGTTAAGTTGGGAAGCGTGGACCTGGTCCAGTTCCATCTCTCAGAAGCAGTCGAAGCTTTGAAGAAGACCGACGGCCCCTTCGACATCATCTTCAACGATATAGACAAGGATGCCTATCCGGCATCTCTGCCGTTCATCAAGGAAAAACTGCGCAGCGGCGGTTTGCTGATCATCGATAACATGCTCTGGCACGGGCGCATCTTCGACCCGGCAGACAGATCTCCCGCCACGCTGGGCGTGCATGAGTTTACAAAACAGATTACACATGACCCCGATTGGATCGTCTCGCTTGCACCCATGCGAGACGGTATGATCGTGGCATATAAAAAATAAAGGCCGGGCTTGTCCCTGCCCAAAGAGGAGAAATGACCAATTTCAACATCGTCCCCGATCGCCGCAAGAATTTCAACCTCACCAAATGGACGTGGTATGAAAAAGATATCCTTCCCATGTGGGTTGCAGATATGGACTTTCCTACACCCAAACCGATCCTGAATGCGGTACGTGCAATGCTTGACCATGGCGTGCTTGGCTATGAAATTCCAGGCAAGAGGTTGCAAGAGAGTGTGGCCGCCCGCATGCATAAACTCTATAAATGGAGAGTCCAGCCGGAGGCGGTACTTGCCACCCCCGGTGTTGTCAGTGGATTCAGTGTGGCGGCGCGCGTATTTTGCTCCCCGAAAAAAGGAGTGGCGATACAAACGCCGGTGTATAACGAGTTCCATGAAGTGAAGAATAATATGGGCATTCCCCAGCTTGATATTCCGCTGGCGAAACGGGTGAAGGGGAATGTCATGACCTATGAGATCGACTGGGACATATTCGAGAGACGGGTGAAGAAGGCCGGAATATTTCTTCTTTGCAATCCGCACAACCCGCTTGGCATCATTTTCTCCCGCAGGGAATTGACCCGCATGGCGGAGATATGCATTCGGCACAATGTCATCATCGTCTCAGATGAAATCCATTCCGAATTATTGTTGGACGATAATAAATTCACGCCGATGGCGAGACTCTCGCGTGAGATCGAGAAGCATGTCATCACATTGATTGCTCCTTCTAAGACCTTCAATGTGCCCGGTCTGTTCTGTGGCTTCGCCATCATCCCGAACAGGGAATTGCGCGAGCGCTACGAAAAAGAATTGAATCACCAGCGCCTGCATGTTGCCAGCCCCGGGTTGCATGCCGCGAAAACTGCCTTCTCCGGTACATGTGACAGTTGGTTGGTGGAATTGAATCGCTATCTCACCGGCAACCGTGACCTCCTTGTGGATTACGTGACCAAATATATGCCGGGAGTCCGCACCACGGTTCCCGATGCGACCTACCTCGGCTGGCTCGATTTTACGCAGACGAATATCGACGGCTCACCCTTTGAATTCTTCAAGGAAAAGGCCAGGGTTGCACTTAGCGACGGCAAGATCTTTGGCAAGGAGGGGGCAGGTCATGTGCGTATTAACTTCGGCACAACACGAGCGATTTTGAAAGAAGCCTTGGATCGAATGCGAAGGGCGATGTCTGAGCTGTAACAAAAAGAAAGACGGATGGGGGATACCCATCCGTCACACAACTTACTATTAATTTATGATCGGGGAAGGAACGAATTTGCAGCCTTCCTTTCGTTTGGCGAACGTCTGGAGTCAAAGCGGCGCTTTGAACAGTTTAGGGCGTATCGTCCTTCCCTTCGGTTTGCATTTCAGGTGGTACGTTTATCGCAACCTCCTTTCTTGTTCGTGTCCACATCATACAACAAACCAAACGGCTTTACATTAAAATCACCTTGTAAATTTGTGAGCTAATTTGTATGGTCAATTTTGCTTGCGCGTAACCCAAAACCAGATTTCCTTGTGTATGGGATACAAAGGCAGCAGCCATGCGAGATACCAGGGACCTGCAAACTTATTCATCAACTTTTGCGCGCGCCGTAAATTGGCGCGGTCATGGTTCAGCGGAAGGGAAAGCAATTCTTCCAATTCAGGTTTGAGGTTTCGCCCGATCATCTTTTTATATAGCCGAAATTCATATTGCCAGGCATCCAGCTCACCGTATACAGACATTGCAGTCAGAATGCCCTGCTCCAAATGACGCACCTCATGCACGAACAATGTCCACGCGCGCGGATTTTCAAGCGTGGACTCCATCGTATAGTGGCGGGAATTTAGATAAAAATTTCGACCCAGCGTCCAGAACGCTCCCACACTTTTCCGTGCCCGCTTCATCCCGACCCGGATCCTGTTTGCTCGCACAAAGCGTACTGCCGCCGCACCCTCTTCCGACGATTGAGCCACCTTCTCGAAATACCTCTCAAGCCATTCCGATCTGTTCATTGTCATTGCAACGCTGAATCCATTTTTCCACTCAGGAACCGGACCAAAGCTTCCAAGCCCGAGTCTTCTAGAGAAAGATCATCGGCTTGTACGATCATCTTTTGCCCGCTGCCTTGAATTTCGACATTGAACACAAAACAATCTGCACATTCGGCCGTTGATAGCGATGAAGTAAATTCCAATGCAGCGACCATGTCCATGAGATCCTTTAATTCATCCTCCGTAAATTCACCTTTGACGATATCTCCGGCGCGTTGGTCTGCTGCCACATATCGGCCATCCGCAGCGACTTCGATGGACCGCATCATTCCCATGATCCCGCCTGATTGAGTCATGCGGACTATCCATTCGCCCTCAAGAGCAGGCGGGGTGTAGATAATGCCAGACGATCTGGTACAGGCTGAGATCATCACAGCCACTACCAGAAAAATGCTCATACCGTTCCTGGACATATTCTCTCTCCTTTGCCTACTAGCATAGCAAGAAATGGACGAACCTGCAACCGGCTTTATTTCCATGGGGCAATAGGTCTGCCTTAATTGTCCATATAAATGATAGCTCCTGATAGCCGAATGCGTTAGAATCGCAAGTGAGGTCTTATGAGAAAAATAGCGATACTAGGCATAGGTCAGGTCAAGGTAGACGAACATTGGAACAAATCCCTGCGCGAGATCGGCGGAGAAGCCGCGTTCCTTGCCATGCAGGATGCAGGCGTGGAAACTGTCGATGCATTGTATGTCGGCAACATGCTTTCCTCCATGGTCAGCGGACAGAATCAGCTGGGCACCTTTTTTGGCGATTGGATCGGGTTGTGGAAACAGGAAGCGGTTAAGATCGAAGCGGCCTGTGGGTCCGGCGCGGCGGCGTTTCGTTCCGCGCTGATGGCGGTCGCATCCGGTGATGTCGAATCGGCTCTTGTTGTGGGCGTCGAAAAGATGACTGACAAAGCGGGCAGGGATGTTACAGCGGCCTTGGCTACGGCGGCGGATTCAGATTATGAAGTGGAGCAGGGCGTTTCATTCGTCGGCATCAATGCCTTGGTCATGCGCCGCTATATGCATGAGTTCGGCTGGAAGCATGAGGATTTTGCGCCGTTCTCCATCAATGCCCATGCCAATGCGATGCACAATCCGTTTGCGCGCCTGCATGAAAAAGTATCTGTCGAAAAATTCGAAAAGTCATCGATGGTGGCCACCCCCATCAACCTGCTGGATGCCTCTCCGGTGGGGGATGGTGCGGCGGCAGCGATCATCGTCCCCGCCGAGAAAGTGATGCGCCAGCCGAAGATCGTGGTAGCTGCTTCTGCGGCGGCGACCGATACCATCGCCGTCCACTCGCGCAGGGACCCGATGTTCCTGAACGCAGCCCATCTTTCATCGAAGCAGGCGTATGCGATGGCAGGCGTAACGCCGGAGGATATCGATGTCTTTGAACTGCACGATGCATTTTCCATTATGGCGGCGCTCTCCCTGGAGGCATGCGGCTTTGCCGAGAGGGGACAGGGTGTACGCTTGGGGCTTGATAACCAGATCCGGCCTACAGGTAAACTTCCCATTTGCACTCGTGGCGGCTTAAAAGCGCGTGGACATCCTGTTGGAGCGACAGGGATGTATCAAATTGTGGAGGTAGTTCAGCAATTGCGCGGGGAATGCGGCCCCACTCAGGTGGACGGAGCCTCGGTCGGGATGGCGCAAAATATTGGCGGCTCAGGCGCGACCATTCTGACACACATTTTGAAGAAGGAATAACGAAAACAGATGTAATCATTGTGCTTGGTCAACCCATCGTATGTGAGATCATGGCAGGTCTCTGAGGCAATCGTAGAGGTCATCATTGCACTACGAGCCATTGAGATCGATCATCCATACAAATATTGCAATTTCATGATAATCACCATTTTTGCACCTTAAATATACGTTTTATCCTTGCCACTCGAAAAAGATTGCAATATACTGAAATAACCTATCAATTATGAAAGGAGGTCGGCATGGGTTCGGATAAAAGAAAATTGTCTCGTAGGAATTTTTCCTACTATATGCGTGTGTTGGATAAGCAATCAGGGGAATTGCTTGGGCAGATCGCGGATATCAGCACGGGCGGTTTCAGGCTCGAGAGCGCCAAGCCGATCGCGGTCGGTGAGACCTTCGAACTGGTCATTGACCAGGTAGGTCAGATCTCCCCAAAAAGTTACATCACATTTTCCGCGCGCATCCGTTGGTGTCAGCGAGACCCGTATGACCCAACGATTTACAATGTCGGTTTTCAGCTTCTTGATATGACTCCCGCGGACTATGATGTTTTTGTGACCATGTTCAACTCGTATGGAGTTCAAAATCAGGCGCATCATAAGAGCAATACCGATTACATTTGGGGATAACCCTGCAGTAAGATGAACACCCTGTTCCAGTGAACAGGGTGTTTTTATTTGATGCAAAAATAAAACCGTGTAAAATTGCGCCCATGAAAAAATTTCTTCTCTGGCTTATTCATGTTGTGTTGAATCTTATTACAAAAGTGGAAATGTCCGGCTATGAAAATCTTCCCGCAGGTGGTGGGTTTGCCATTGCGGTCAATCATCTGGGGTTTCTCGATGTACCCATGGCATACTATGCCCTGAATGACTGGAATTTATTCATCCCGGTTGCCGAAAAGTGGGAGAGAAACCCTGTTTATAAATTCCTGGGGAAACACCTCAATTTTGTTTTCGTGGATCGCTTCAACCCCGACCTGAAGGCCATGCGCAACATGATGAAGCGCATGAGCGAAGGGCAGACCCTGGTAATCGCACCGGAAGGCACCCGTGCCCGCGATGAAAAAATGGCGCGCGGAAAGCCTGGTGTTTCCTATCTGGCCTCACGTATGGGATGGAAGATCGTCCCTGTTGCCATCATCGGAACCGAAGACCGGTTTTTGAAGAATAATATTCTGCGTTTCAGGCGTACACCCGTCAGGTTGGTGGCGGGAAAAGCCTTCACCCTTCCACCTTTTCCGAAAGAGAATCGAGACGAAATCTTGCAGGAATATACCGATGAGATCATGTGCCAGATCGGGATCATGCTGCCCGAAAGAAATCGCGGATATTATGCCGACCATCCGCGCTTGAAGGAATTGCTTGCGGGGCAGAAGTAAATGTCTGCGCCCATCCGTTTTATCGCAAGGAAAATATTGCCATTGATCGCGGATATCGAAGTGCGCGGCGACATGAGCAAACTGCCAAAAGGCGGATATATGTTGGCGTCCAATCATCTTGGCAGGCTGGATTCATTGGTGGTGTATTACGTCATCGACAATGACGATCTGGTCCATCCATTGACGGATAAATATAAAAAGTACTGGTATGGCAGGCTGGCAGGCCGAATCTTCAACGTCACCTGGCTCACGCGCGGGCAGGCGGATATGAGCGCAATAAAGGAATTCATCTCACGCTTGAAGAATGGCGCTGTGATGATCATCGCCCCGGAAGGCACACGCTCAAAGAGCGCGAGTCTACTGAAAGCAGAACCTGGTGCGATCTATATTGCAAGCATGGCTCATGTAGGCATCATCCCCGTCGCATTGACCGGAACCGAGGATGCCGATGTCGTGGCGCGGCTGAAAAGATTCAAGAAGTTGAAGATCACCATTACCGCCGATGGCGAAATGTATTACCCACCCGATGTCAAATCCGTTAAAGGCGCGGAGCGGGATGCCTTATTGCAGAATTCCATAGACGAATTGTTTTGTCGAATTGCAGCCATGCTGCCGGAAAGCTATCGTGGATACTACAAAGACTTCCCGCTCACAAAACAACTCTTGAATCAAAAAGACCCCGCCTAGTTGCGGGGTCTCGTTTTTTGTGTGAGTTATGGATTGACCAAACCCATCGCGAGCAGCATCAGCCCGCCGGGAGCCAGCGTAGCCAGACCAAGCCAGCCCGATGCCGCATCCTTTTTCCGGGCAAACATCACCCATGCTGCGACACCCAGGCCGATGAATAATATAGGCAGGAGGTACCCCAGTGCCAGCAGAAAATTGAGCGCACCGGTAGCGCCGCCCCTGGAACTGAATGCGAACAGGACAACCACTGGCGCGAATACCATGGCTGCACCCGCGACCTGAGATGACAAGAGCCAGAGCGCAAGCAGTAAACGGACGATGGGGGATTTCTTTTCCATGTTTCCTTCTCCTGACGAACGGATTTGACAATGATTCCAATTATATTCCGTTCAGACGGAATTTGACCTGTCTCCTTAATTACAGAACCTGCAACCCCGCCTTTCGGCCTCGACGATGGCCTGATCGCTCGACCAGAAGAAGTTTTCTTCGCCGATGGTTTTTACGAGACCACCGCGCTCCATCATCTGCCGCGCGTTGTCGTGAACCCCGGCGAACATAAGCGTACCGCCCTGTTCATGGAGTCTCTCATATAAACGCTGAATTGCCTCCAGCCCCGCCGTGTCGATCAATGATACACCGCGCATCGAGAGGATCAGCGCGTGGGTTTCCTTGAGGTCTGAGAAGGCCTCATTAAATTGGCCTGTCGCTGCGAAGAACAACGGCCCCGTCAAAAACGCCACGCGGACGTGTTTGCAGTTGCCCGATGACTCGATGCCCCTTTGTTTGAGGCGTTCAATATCCACTTCCTGCACGTTGATATCGATGCTGGCGATCTTGTTCAGGAAGACCGCTCCTGCCAGGAAGGTACCGATCAGGATGGCCTGGGTCAGGTCGAGGACGATGGTGGCAAGCATGGTAATGGTGAAGGCGATCATATCGGTCTTGAACATTTTGCCGAACATGAACTTGATCGCGTCCCATTCACTCATCCGCGCGGCAGTGACCATTAGCACGCCCGCCAATGCCGCCAGCGGAATTTTCCCCATCAGCGGCGCAAGCAGGAACATCGAAAGCAATATCCCAACTGCGTGGATGATGCTCACCAGCCGAGTCTGCCCGCCGGATTTGATACCCACGCTGGAGCGGGCAATGGCTGCCGTGGCTGGCACGCCGCCAAAGAAGGGAATGACCATGTTCCCGATACCTTGCGCGATGAGCTCCTGATTCGCCTGCATGCGCACGCCGGTCATGTTCGAGCCGACGGCTCCGCATAATAAGGATTCAACCGCTCCCAACGCAGTGATGGTCAGCGTGGGTGCGATGAAATCGGCGAGATTCGCCCAGGGGATGTTGCTCAGGCTGAGGCGGTCGTGCAGGATCAAGGTTTGGGGGATGTCTCCGATAATTTGGGCCGACCAGCCCAAGGTCCAGTGCAGAAGCGTGGCGAGGATCAGGCCGAGCAATGACGATGGAAATTTCGCACTCCATTTGGCGGGCATCACTAACATCGTCAAAATCACGACCGAGCCAATCACAACCGCATGCCAGTCTGGGATGAATCCGCCTTTGAAGTAGCCGATGAATTTCAACGCGGCGGTTTCTGCGGCTTCGGTTTTCACACCGAGGAAGTTGTCGATCTGCCCGATGAAGATGATGAGGGCGATGCCTGAGGTGAATCCGCTGATGACAGCAGAGGGAATGAAGGCAATAAAGCGCCCGAGCCGCAGGATGCCGATGAAGAGCAGAAGCAGGCCGGAAAGCAGACCCGCCACCCAAATGCCTTCGAGACCGTAGCGCTGGACGAGTACGATCAGCACCGCCGACATGGCGCCTGTCGGTCCGCTGATCTGATACGGTGCGCCGCTGAGTGTGCCGATCAGGATGCCTGCGAGAATGGCCGTGACCAACCCCGCCGCGGCGGTTGCGCCGGAAGCCACGCCGAAAGCCAGTGCAAGCGGCAAGGCCACCGCCGCCACAGTGAGACCGGCAAGCAGGTCCTGCTGGAATTTGGCAGGTGAATAGTTTGAGAACTCGTCCTTGTACAGGCGAGTTAGGGAACGTCTTGGCATGTTTGTTTCTCCAAAAAGGTATTACACCAAAGGCTCAATGCTCCCCCAAGGCGTCCTTTGGTTTATGTGGGCGTATTTTATCACTGATAAAAATATTTTGGCACGGATGATTTGGTGAAGTGCAAGCGCGTAAAACAAGTCTACAGACTTGTTTTATTGACGATGTATAATTTCAGCACGAGGAGAGCCATCATGTCTGAAAAGTCCCAGGAGTTTGAGTCGAATCAAATGAGCCAATCGGCGCCGCCTCCGCCGCTGCCATCGTATGCCTCCGGGGTGGATGTGTCTGACCAGCAGCGTGTGGTGGATTGGAAGCGCGTGGCGAGTTCGGGCATGTCTTTTGCCTTCATCAAAGCCTCCCATGCCGAGCAGCCCGACTCGATGTTCGCCGAGCATTGGAACGCCGCCAAAGAGGCGGGTCTGTTGCGCGGCGCGGTGCATTATTTCAGTGATGACATTGACCCAACCATTCAGGCCAGCGCTTTTTTGCAACAGGTGAATGACCCATTTAGAAATAATTCCGGAGAATTGCCTCCGGCGCTTGATCTCAGTCTGCTGGCGGAGATTCCCACCGTCATCGCCTCCAACGTGAAATTATGGCTGGATACTGTTGAAGGAGTTTTGGGTAAACGCCCGATCCTTTTCTGCGACCCATCTATCCTGCAAAATCGCTTCGTGGATGATGCCACTAAACAGCCGTTGGCATGGGTGAGAGAGTATCCATTATGGGTGAAGCAATATCCCACCGTGTTTTCATACGACATGCAGCCTTCATTGCCATATGGCTGGCACGAGTGGAGATTCTGGCAATACACCAATCAAGGCCAGGTGGACGGCGTGGATGGCGATGTTGGGCAGAGTTATTTCAATGGGGCGTTTGAAGGACTGCGTGAATTTGTGCGTTCTGTTGCTCCGCGTCAGCAGCTCAACTTTGCGTTGAATGATCGTCCGCAAGGTCCGGACCGTCTTGGTTATGAAGAATATGCCGATGCTTTTGCCCAGGTGCTTTCCGGGCAATACACGCAAACTCCGCTGACGGTGGGTATCTATGCCGCATGGGGGATGGGCAAATCCTTTTTGCTGGGCAAGGTGAAGGAGAAGCTCAAGTTTATTGAAAAGAATGACAGCCGCTTGAATTTTGCGTTCATTGATTTCAATGCCTGGGTCTATTCGGGCAGTGAAAATTTGTGGGCGGGGTTGGTCACAACCTTATATGAAGGCATCGAAAAACATTACAAGACCAAGGGCGGCGAGCGTATGGTGCAGGATTATCGCCGCAAGGAAGCCTGGGCGCAATTATGGAATACCTTCCGCAAATCTTTGCGGTTGGTGATCTTCTTTTCCATTCCTGCTATTTTGTTGAGCATCTTTATGGATTACCAATCCATTCAAACGGGTTGGAAGACGTTTGTTGATGCAATCTTGCTTATTCTGGGCGGCGCGCCTTTGTTGACCAAACTGCCGGACCTGCTTTCGGGGGTGAAGACTCTCGTGGACAGTGTTGTGTTATTACGCTCGAAGCAACTGGCGGAGTTGACCTCACGTAAAGACTTCAAGGACAAGGTCGGCTTCATGGCTGATATCCAAGCGGAGCTGCGTCACATCAGCGACTCGATCAAAGAATTGGATGCGAAGAACAAGCAGAAGACTCGCTTCGTCATCTTCGTCGATGACTTGGACCGTTGTCCGCCTGGGAAGGCTGTGGAAGTGCTGGAAGCCATCATGCTCTTGCTATCGGATCGCACCGAAGACCCGTTCATCATCTTCCTCGCCATGGACGCACGCGTGTTGGTGAAGGCGATTGAAAAACGCTATGGCGAGGTGTTGACCGAGGCGGGCGTCTCCGGCTATGAGTTCCTCGACAAGATCGTGCAGATTCCCTTCCGCATTCCGCCCGCGGATACGGAGGATATTAGGGGATATGTGCGCTCGCTGTTGTATCAGTCACCAGATGCGATGGAGAAGGCGCTGATGGCACGGATCGAAGTGGATGAGACGGACAGCGACACTGTTTTGCAAAACGCCGCGAGGGGAACGAATCAGATTCAGCGGGGGCAAAGCTCTGAGAAAACAGCGAACAGGCCGAGGGGCGGTAATGAGGCGGCGCCACAAGCGCAGGAAAAATTACCGGAGGAGGAACCGTTCCGGCGCGAGGAAGAGTCGGCGTTCGAGACCTTTTCCCCTTTCCTTTCGCGCAATCCTCGGCGCGTGAAGCGGATTGTGAATATCTATCGCCTGGCGCGGATTTTATTGATGCGCAAGGTTAAAGTGGAAGTGGCGATCAAGTGGGTGATGCTGACCGAGCAATGGCCGTTCCGCATTGCGTGGGTGATGCAGAAGATCGAGGATGATATTCAATTGGGACATGAGGTTTCGATGAACGCGCCGCTGATGGATGTGTACGAGCAGGTGCGCGGTTTTGTGACGGACGAGAAGAGTCACAAGCTGGCGCTATTGGATGAAGACCCAGAGGTGTTCGAGGCCTTCATCCAACACGAGCCGTTGATTACAGTGGCAGATATCGATAAGTTGTGGGGGGTGACCTTCAATTTGAACCCGGCCATGCAGAACGAGGTCTTGAAGAGCGCGGTGCAGGTGAGTGGGAAAGCCGAAGCTTGATGTTACGAATTCTTCTCGAAGGTCCCATCCAGGTTCAAATAATAGGTGTCC
>JAEURI010000103.1 GCA_016789225.1 Anaerolineales bacterium | reverse complement strand
AATCGACGGTTTTGAGCACGATGGTGTCGTCGATGAGGGCACGCAAGCCGATAGGGATTTGTTTCAGCGTGCGCGGGACAAGGTCTAATATCTATAGATTTAACGCAACAACACTCTTATGCCATAAATAAAGGCCGCTATGCTCGAAACGACCATAAGAATTAAAATAATCGCTCCAGATATAATTGCTAAGCTGCCTTTTATAACCTTTCCAAAAATAAATGGCATCTCTTTTTTGTAAATTTCAGCTAATCCTCCTATGCATGTTAGCAAAAATACGACTCCGCCTCCAAGATAAATAAAAGATTCGGAAACAGGCTTTTCCGAAATGAATTCAAAGATAAAAAAGATGATAAGATAAACAGAGAAGCCTATCGTGGGTGGCGCAAACACTAAGGCGTATATATCTGTTTTATCAAAAAAAGCCTTTGCCCTTTGTACTATTGTTTTTAATCTAACTCGGATTTGATGACTCATTACGGGCCTCCTAAATAATTGAAAAGAACGGGGTTTCTTTGACGCCAAGAATCCAATATTGCATCTCCACCAGAATAGTCACTACTATAATCTCCACACCAACCATCTCCATCACAATCAGGTTTATGCCCCGTCGGGTCGACAAAATTCATCGGCGAGTTGTTGACGTAGGCATAGCGATCCAGTCCCTGCACGCCCGGCGGGATGATGGTGTCCGCTTGGGCCATGCGTCCTAGCGCGGGGAAAGAACCTCACTCATACGGCCCGAACACATCCTTGGGCAGGCTGGGTGGGCGGATCCAGGAGAGCCAGCCGGTTTTGCCGCTATGTGTCGGCGGGGTGGGTTTTTCGTACATTACGAGGATCAGGCTCAGGCCGAGTCCGAGTGCGCCCAGCCACTGGGTGAGGGCGAAACTCTCGCCCAGTAAAAGCTTGCTAAAGAAGATGGCGATCAAGAGTTCGGCGAGTCCAAGCAGGGCGGTTTGCATCCCGCCGATCTTTTTTACACCAAGGAACAAGGCAATGCGTGAAAATACGGTTACAAAAGTCAACCCGATAACCGGTCCCCATGGTACTGTTCCAACGGGCCAGGCCCGGTCGAATATCAAATAAGCAGGAATCACTACAGCGCTCATGGACAACAGAGTGTAGAGAGCCACTGTGGGTGCGGGAACTTCATAAAGCACGCGTTGGTTGATCGGCAGGTGCATGGCGTAAAGGATCGATGCACCGATCATCATGACCACACCGACCAGATCCATTGGATGATTGGGTACATTGGTCAGGAGCAGCACAGCCGCCGTGGCTAGAATGATACGAAAGAGGGTGAGCGGGCTTGGGGGTTGGTGATCAAGGATCAGCCAGAGCGCAACAAAGAAGGGATAAAGCGAATAAAGAAGTTGTCCCACACTGGCATCGAGGCGCTGAAGGGCAAGATAGTAGAAAAGCGAGCCCAGGCCATTGATCACCCCGGCCAGCGCACAGCCGATAAGGCCAACCGGGAATATGTATAAATATTGTCGGTAGAAAAGGAGGATCACAACCAGCATGATCCCGGCAGCCAAACCGGTTCGCAGGGCGACCACGGCGAACGGTGTGAACCCCTGTGTGATGGCGAGTTTTCCGAAAACGGGCGCCATTCCGAGAAAGAGCGCCGAACTAAATGCTGCCCAAATCCCGGCTGTTTGTTTTTTTGACAAGCCTGCCAGCCTTTTATCCGATTCCGAAATGTGCTGCACCCAATTGGGCTGAAGTAGCTTGGTGAGATCGTTGTACCCTGTCTGGCGCAGCGCACCCTTCAAGTAACATCATTTACTTCAAAAGGGATTTAACTTCTTCCAGGAATTCATCGTTGAGGAAATCCCCTTTTTGCAGCAATGCCTGAATATGACCGCTGAGGCGGTTCTTTTCGTCGGGTGTCAATTCCTTGGCAGTGGCAACGATCACTGGGATTGTCGCTGTTTGCGGATTGCCCCGCAATTCTTCGATGACCGTAAATCCATCCATCTCTGGCATCATCAGGTCGAGGATTACCAGATCGGGCAGTTCACGTTGGATGATATCGAGTCCTTCCCGTCCGTTGCCTGCCTCCAAAATGGTGAAATTTCCCTGTGACTGCAAGATTCGGCGGATGAGGCGGCGCGCTTCAAGAATATCTTCCACGATGACGATCTTGGGGAAACGTTCCGGAGCCACCTGCGTTAACGCGGAGAGTAGGCCTTCTTCCTGAGCAGCCTGAGCAAGGGATGGGAATTTCACATCGCGCGACCAATTCTCACCCAAAATGCCCTGCTCGGCCGGCATGGTGTGACCGGTGCAATTTACAACCACCGTGTCGCTGGGTTTGATCACCCCTGCACGGATCAATTTAAACAACCCGGCAAATGCAGCTGCGGCAGCAGGCTCGGCAGAAATCCCCTCCATTTTTGCGAGTACATGCATGGCGCGAAAGGCTTCTTCATCCGTGACGCTTTCGAATGCGCCGTTCGTGCTGTTGACATGACCACGCAAAAATTCATACGAACGTCCCGGGTCACCTGTGGCAAGGGTTTCGATACGCGTCTTTGGTGAAATCACCGGCTCGGCCTTTTCCAAGCCTTTCTTCCAGCTGTTAACCATTGGGGCACAGCCTTCGGCCTGAATGGGAGCCATGGCGGGGATGCGGTCCACCCAGCCCATTTGCTGCATTTCTCGAAAACCCTTGTGAACGCCTAATGCCCCCATCCCGCCGCTGATGGCCTGCACATACCAATCAGGCGTGCGCCACGGCGAGGTATCTCCCGGACCTAGAATATCGGTCAATTGTTCAGATATCTCATATGCAATGGTCTTCATGGCTTCAATGGATGTGATCGTTCGCGCGCCCATATCCAGGTAAAGGCTGCGCTGGCGGGCGAATTCGGCGGCAACCTGTTTGCACTGATCGTACGACCCCGTGATCTTGATAACCTGGCTGCCATAGAGAGCGATCTCGCGCATCTTAACCGACGGAACGAGGCTGGTGACAAAAGCCCAAAGCTTCATCCCCGCCCGGGAGGCATACGCGGAATACGAGATGGCGACGTTGCCTGTCGAAGCGGCGACCATTTCCGTAATGCCCGCTTCTTTCAGGGCAGCGATTGTCACAGAGGCCTGACGGTCCTTGAAGGAGGCGGTCGGACCCTGTCGTTCGTCTTTGATGAAAATATTGGGGCATCCCAGCATCATGCCCAGGTTGACGGCCCGAATTAACGGAGTATAGCCTTCCCCCAGTGACAGGCTGGTATTGGGATTGCGAACCGGCAATAATTCCCGATATCGCCAAAGGTCATGCGGTCTCTTTAGGAGTTTTTCTGGGAGGGTTCTTGCTAGTAGTTCATAATCGTATTCCGCCTCGCGCCACTGGCTTCCGCATTTCGGGCAGGTGATGGAGGTGGGGTAGTATGGCGCATTGTGCCCGCAATCGAGGCATTTAATGATGAATGACACTGTGTAAAAAACTCCTATACTCGTACTATACCACAAGGATTGTCCCGCAAGATTCCATCTTGCGGGACAATGTGCAGCGTAAACCTTGCTGTAAATGAACCCTGAAGTATGGCTATTTCTTTGCCTGCATCCGATCCAATGACCTTTGCAAGGATGTTAATAGTTCACTTTCACTGAATGCGCCTTTGGTCAAAAGTCTCTGGCCGAATTCCTTGAGGCGATTCTTTTGATCCGGTGTGACGTCCATGCCGCTGATGACAATGGTTGGAATGTCACGCAGTTTTTTATCGGCCTGAAGTTGTTCCAGGATCTGGAAACCATCCATATCAGCCATGAAAAGATCCAATACGATGGCATGTGGTGGATTACCCGAGGAAATAATGTTCCAGCCGTTTCGTCCGCCTTCTGCAAGGATGGCCCGGTAACGCCCATCGTCGTTCAACATTTTTCCGATCAGGCGTAGATCATTGGGATTGTCATCGATCACCAGCACTTCCCGGATCGAGCCGTCTGCATTGAGGCGGTCCAATGAGTTTACCAGGTCCTCCTCCAAAATGGGTTTGACAAGGTAGTCTGAAGCGCCGAGATTGAATCCCTTTTCCACATCTTCGATGATGCTGCAAATGATAACAGGAATATTTCGTGTTTCCGGGTCGGCCTTAAGAGAGTCCAGCACGGTCCAGCCGTCAACGCCTGGCATCATGATATCCAGGGTGATTGCAAATGGTTTTAACTCCTTGGCACGCTCCACAGCAAGGGCCGGATTTGTCAACGGAATGATATGGTATCCCTGAGGCTGAAGATAGCGCTCGTACAGGCCGATCACCTGTGAGTCATCATCGATGGTAAGGATGGTTTTATCACCGTTCGAGTCGGCCTCGATCTCGTGGCGATAGAAAGGCAGGGTGAAGTGGAAGGTGCTGCCCTTGCCGACTTCGCTTTCGACCCAGATCGTTCCGCCGTGCATGTTGATCAACTGCTGGCAGATGGAAAGGCCCAGGCCTGTACCGCCGGTCTTGCGTGTGGGGGAGGCGTCCACCTGCGAGAAGGGTTGGAATAACTTTTCCTGGTCTTTTTCTGAAATGCCCGGCCCTGTATCTGTGACGCTGATCTTGACCTGATTTCTTCCATCGACGCCTTTGTAGGTTTTGACGTTTACGACGATCTCGCCTTCCTCGGTAAATTTGGCTGCATTCGAAAGCAGATTGATCATTACTTGTCGGATGCGGATCGCATCAGCCTTAACCGTGGGCAGGTTCGGCTCGATGGAGTGTCGCATATGGATCGGCTTATCCTTGATTAAACCGCTCATGGTGGAGAATACACTGTTGACCAGGTCTGAGATATTGACCTCGTCATAGGCCAGCTCCATCTTTCCGGCCTCGATCTTGGCAAGGTCGAGGATGTCGTTGATGAGGCCCAGCAGGTGCTGACCGGAATTATAGATGGCGGTCAGATCCTGCTGCATGAGCTCGGTCACGGGACCGTCGATGCCCTTGAGGATCACGCGCGAGAAACCGATGATGGAGTTGAGCGGTGTACGCAATTCATGGCTCATGTTCGCCAGGAACTGGCTTTTGAGGCGGTCAACCTCGCGCATTTCGCGCACAGCCTCCTGCGAAAGCTCGAAGGAACGTGCGTTGTCAATGGCGACTGCCACCTGGTCTGCCAGGGTTTGCAGGACCGATATTTCATCCTCGTTGAAGGCATTGATCTCACGGCCTTGAATGTCGATCACGCCGATGGTGCGTGAACCAATGCGCAGTGGAATGGCTGCCTCGGAGCGTGTTTCAGGCAGCAGGGGATTGGGCTTGAAGATGGAATCTTCTTCAACGTTGTTAACCACCACTGCCATGCCCGTGGAAGCCACCTGGCTTACGATGGATTTATCATTGAGAGCCAAAGTGTGTTGATTATTCTTCATCACCGCACCGGCTTCACCAGTGGCCTCTTTGAGGACGGCATTGAAGCCGGTTTCCTCCATCACGAAGATCGCCGCATGATAGAACCCGAATCGATCGAGAATCAGGTTGGCGGTACGGGCAAAGATGGTATTCGGGTCAAGGGTGGAGGTGACCAGCCTTCCGATCTCGGCAGAAACCGCCAGATATTCGTTACGGCGGCGAATGGCTTCTTCGGAATGTTTGCGTTCGGTAATATCTCTTGCCACCCAGAAGACACTTTCCGCATCCAGTTTGGAGAGCGTAGCCAGGAACCAGAAAGGATTTCCGCTCAACACAAGTTCGTATTCAAACTGAACTTTCTGGTCGCTGGAGAGCGCCTCGGTTACCTTGCCAAGAAACAGATCGGCAGTTTCTGGCGGTAGGACATCATGAAAAGTTTTGCCAAGCAGGTCTTCAGGTGTGCGCACCAACAGGGAGGGATTGGTAGGCGCGATCTGTATGTAACGCCCCTCGTTGTTAATGACCAGCACTACATCTTCCATCGCGGAAAAGAGCGCACGGAAGTTGGTCGCAGATTGCTCCACCTGCTCGAACAGTCTGTTTCTTTGAACCGCCGAAGAGATTTGCGCGACAATGGTTTCAAGGACACGAAGTTCATCGCGTGTGACCATGCGGTTGGAGTCGTAAAATGCGACACCGATGGTTCCGATCACTTCCTCCTCTGCGATCAGGGGCAGGATCAGAAGGTTTTTTGTGCCGCGTTTTGTAAGGATTTCCTTGATCGGCGCCGCAAGTGGATTTGTTTCTATGTCCTTTATGAAAACCGGCTTGCGAGTCCGAATGACCTCTTCAGTGGGTGGGTTGCCCTTTATCGGAATCGGCAGGCCGATCTCTTGTGAGGGTGTAAAGTCGATAGTCGTTTCCGCTGTGAGGATCAGTTGCGTCTTTTCATTGTTCATCAACGCAATGCCCACGTTTTCGGAAGAAAGCAAATTGACCAGATTGTCGGTAACGCTTTGCAAAGTGCTTTGCAGGTCGAGCGAGCTGGATGCCGAAGACACGACCTGATTGACGATGGCCAGTTCCTGCGCGCGCCTTTGAGTTTCCTGGAACAGGCGGGCATTTTCGAGTGCCAGCGATAACTGGTCTGTGACCTGTTTGATCAGTTCCTTTTCGTCATTCGTAAAGATGCGTTCCTGATTTTCATCCGCCATCCGCAGGGTTGCCCAATCGGTTTCGCCGATCTGGAAATTCGTCGCGAAGTAATTTCCTGAACTTCGTTCCGATGGTGATGTAACCGTATCCGGCAGGACAAAATTACTCGCTTGACGACGAGTGGTCTTGACCGGCGTGGAAGCGGTATGGGCGGGAGGAGCAGGCTGCGGGTCCGTGGAGGGAGGCGCCTCTTTCTCAACCCTGGGCTTGGTCTGTTTCTCCAGGCCTTTCTCTTCAGGTTGAATATCCTTGAAGAGGTCGTTAAGCCGCTTGTTGATTTTCGGTTTCTTTGGCATATTCCATCAACTCCTGTGCAAGGACGCGATACTGGGTGGATCCTCGCGCAGCGGTTTTATATTGTGTAATGGGCAGACCAGCTATGGGGCTTTCGCGCAGCTTGGTGTCCAGTTCGATCACCGTGTTCAGCACGCCGCTTCCAAATGTGGCGCGCAGCTGTTCGTGAATGTTGCGATGTGTGCGGTTGCGCCTGTCTAGCATGGTGACAAGGATGCGATAGGCAAGGTTTGGATTGTCCGCTTCACGAGTGCGGCGGATCAGTCCCATCATATTGCGCAACGCATAGGCCGAAAAATATTCGGCCTGGGTCGGTATTAAGAGCAGGTCCGATGCAGCCAGCGCGTTGCGGGTAATGGCACCGAGAGCGGGGGGACAGTCGATCACAATATAGTGATAAGGCAGGCCGGGTGTCGTCCGAATGGCGCGCTGTAAGATGGTGGTGTAATTCGTGCGCACTGGAAGATATTGTTCCGAGGTCTCAATGCGCGAGCTGGATGGGATCAGATCTAAATTCTCGATATCGGTTTTGCGGCTGACGCTCAGAATGGATTCGTTATCCAGCATGACATGGCTAGATGTCTTTTCCGATTCTCCGGGTTCAAACCCCAGCGCAAGTGTGAGGTTGGCCTGTGCGTCCAGGTCGATAAGCAGGACGCGACTGCCAAGCTCAGCGAATGCTGCGCCAAGCGATAAGGCTGTGGTGGTTTTTGCAACACCGCCTTTTTCATTGGATACTGCTATTGTTCTTACCATTCTATTATTCCTTGTCGGGCGGGCTGATTTTTTGCGGGATGATCTCGATGCGGGAAACATTCAATGCCTGCCGCAGTTCCTGGATGGCGGTTTCCACCATCTCTTTCGGGTCGTTCGTCCCGCGAATCTTATTGGTAATATCGGAAACCAGGCGTTCCCGTTCGGCGCGCCTTGCCGTCTGGTCGAACAATCTGGCGTTTTCAGCAAAGACGCCTACGCGTTCTGCGACGGCACGTACCAGGTCCAACTGATCGCCTTTTATGGGTTCCTGCTTGGGGACGATGACAGAAAGTTCACCAACGGCCTGTCCGCGGATGACGATCGGTACTGTGTACGTCCTGCGGTTTTCCAAGTCAGCGGAATTCTCACCATCGGTTGCCAGGAAGATCGGGATCGAGCCGCTGGAAGTATATCGGTATCCTGAGATCCTTTGTTCTTCGGAGAGGCGCGACCAGTTGTCGCGAAAATACTGCCGGGTGACAGACTCTGCTTCCATGAGAGAGCGCTGCATTTGGTCGTAAAGACGGGCATTCTGGATGGCGATACTCACTAAGTCTGCCAGAATGGTGAGAACTTCAACATCTTCATCGGTGAAGGCGTTGGCATTTTTGCTTTGTACATCCAGGGCGCCGATAATGGTATCTGAAATGGATAATGGAAGAGCCATTTCGGAGAGCGTTTCTGCAAGGTCGGGGTTGTTGAAGTATGCAGAATCCTCTCCGACGTTGCGAGCGATGCGGGGCTTTCCTGTGCTGGTCACATATCCGACGATACCCTGCGCGCCGATCTTTAATTGATGGCCACGCTGGAGCATGCGTTTTCCGCCTTCACTGTTTGCCGCACCCAACACTGCGTACTGGTTGCTGGCATCGTTCAGGAAGATGCCAACATGATAAAACCCAAATTGCTGGCTGATCACTTCGGTGATCTGCGGGAGAAGCTCCTGAAGGTTTTGGCGGGCATTGATGGCCTGGGCGACCTTTGTGACGGCCTCGTATTGTTTTGTGCGTTTTTCACCATGTTGTAATTCCACTTGAAGGGCGGCCGTACGTTCCTCAACCCGTTGCTCCAGTGATGAGACCAGATTTTTGACCGTATCGGTCATTGTGTTCAGGGTATCACTCAGGGTTTCAAGCTCGTCCTGTGATCTGACATTTGAGCGGGCCTCGTAGTTTCCCTTAATAATCTCCTGGGCCACTTCGTTCAAGTTTTGGAGCGGCGCTGTAAGTCTGTTGCTGATCGCAAGTGATGTCGATGCCGCCAGGACAAACACCACGATAATAATGATCAAACTAAAGTAAACCGTCGTCCTGGTTTCTCGTTGGATCTCTTCTTCAATGAGTGCAGCATCGGCCAGCAATTCCTGTGAGGGGACGATGAGCACAAGTTTGTATTGCACCTGTGGAATGACCTGGTAAGCAATGAAGCGTTCCTGGCCATTGAGTTCAATAGAAAATACTCCCCCCGGCGATTGTGAGACCGCATCCAATATCTCGAAAAACTCGGGCGAAGCGGCCGTCAAGGCAGACGGGTCCATGATCTCGCCTAATCGCGCATTTTCGTCGGTGATATTAAAATCAGTATAGCCTTTTTCAGGAAGCGAGAACAGGCGGTTGTTGTTATCCACGAGAAAGGCATAACCCGTGTCACCAATTTTTATCTCGCCAACGAGGTCTGTAATACGATTTAGCTGGATATCCATGGCTGCCACACCCTGGAATTGGCTGCGCGCATCGATAACCGGGATACTGGTGGTGATCACCAATCCATTCAAGGCTGCATCCTGGTAGGGTGCCGACCAGACAACTTTTTTGTCGGGGTTATTATCCAGAGTTGCATCCACGTACCAAACACGCCCGGTCACATCAAAATCGGCCGGTACGATATTTGCCAGGTCAATGTTGGGATAGTAGATGGTTTCTTTTGAAATGCCGCCGAAGTAAATGGCAACAATGTCGGGATTGTCTTTCAAAATAGATGGAATGATGAGGTCAGTATGTTTAAGAACCTTGAGCTTGGTTAGTAACGAGGCTGAAAGCTCTACTTCCGCTGGGAGGAATATGGAAGAGGGTTCCGCGTTTAAATTGTCCCAGCTGCCCGAGGATAACCGTCGCAGGGAGATCGTTGGATTCCAATATGGGCTGTCTTGCAATTCGACCGTGTCCTCCAACAGATTCGTTATCGATGATCCAACAATGGAGGTATTCCGGCTCATAGTTTCAAAGAAACTATCCAATAGGATGGATTGTTCACGGCCAGTGTTGAGCAATTCCTGCTGCGCTCGGATGCGGATGTTTTCTTCGAGGCGGGATATTAATTGTGTACTGCCATCCTGAATACGGAAATAAATATACAGGCCCATGCCAAGCACGACCAGGAAGGTGATCCCCATGTTCGCAATGGTCAGTTTGCCGCGCAGGTTAAAACGGCTGGGGGCCGAATTCTCCGGGCTGGGTTGTAAGGAAGAAACGTTATCCTTCGTTGCCATTCGGATTATCCTTTTTGAGTTTAATGACTACTTCCGAACCAGGGATGGTGTGACCCAACTCTTCCACGGCATTGAGGAGGACATTTTCGAGGTTGATTGAGGAGCCGATCCGGCCGGTGATCTCACTGATGGTTTGTTCTTTGATCACCTGGCGTTGCGATTCCTGAATCAGGCGGGCGTTTTCCAACGCCAGAGAGAGGCGCTCAGAGATGGTCTCCGTCAGGTTTATTTCACTGCTCGTCCACTGACGGTCTTTGGTGGGAGCCTTTATATGCATCACGCCGATGACCTGCCCACGCAGTTTGATGGGAACGACCAATGAGGCTTCCTGGGTCTTTCCATCTGCATGGAATACCAGAAGCTCTCCACGGTTCATGGCCTGGCGGATTTCCTCTGAGTTTATAGGGGTGGACAGTCTCTTGCCGCCGACCGCACTCTGGTGATAACCAGCGGAGGACTCTTCCCGGCTGAAGGCCAACCAGCCTTCCTGAATATTTCGGCGATATAAACTTTCCAGTTCGGTCAGGGCATTTTGGGTCTGCTCGAAGAAGCGCGCGTTTTCAATGGAGATTGCGATCTGGTCTGCCAGAATGCTCATGGTGTTGAGCTCTGTCTCTGTAAATGCGCCAGGTTTTTTGCTTTGCAGATCCATAACGCCGAGGATGCTGTTGCGAACGACCAGTGGAAGCGCCATTTCAGAGCGTGTTTCCGGGAGGTGGGGATTGTTGAAGAAAACCGAATCAACTCCAACGTCGAGGGCGATGCGCGGGGTTTTGGTGTTTGCCACATAGCCCACGATCCCGCTCTCGCCGACTTCGAGTTTATGTCCCTGGGCAAGCATAACCTTCCCGCCTTCGCTGTTGGCAGCTTGCAAGGCGGCAAATTTTTTCGATTCATCCAGGAGGAAGATGCCCACATGATAAAAGTCAAAGCGGTCGCTTACAAGGCGGGTGATCAACGGTAAAAGGACGTCTAATTTTTGTTCGGCGGTGATCACCTTTGAAATTTCACTGATGGATTGAAGTTCGGCTGCCCGGCGTTCGCTTTGAATGCGGGAATTTTCAAGTTCCCAGGTACGTTCTGCAACTTTTTCCTCAAGCCCTTCCAGGGAGGATTTTAAGTTGATGGCCATTTTATTGAAGGCGCCGGCCAGGTCTTCGAGTTCATCCTGAGTTTGGATCTGAATGGGATTGCCGAGCTGGTCTTTGATATTTTCAGGGTCTTCGGCTGAGATTTTGTTTGCTGCCTGTGTCAACTGGCGCAGGGGAGTGGTAATTGAGCCTGTAAAAAAGTAGATGATGACGCCGAACAGGATGGAAAGCAGCAAACTGGCCGCCAACAGTGACCCCTGTAACCGCGAAGTTTGTTGCTGAATTTCTTCCCTGGGATACGCGAGCGCAAGTGACCAGCCGGTATCAAGACCTACTGGTGCAAAGGCGATATACATGGGGGCGCCATTGACATCGGTTGCCTGCATAAAACCAGTCTCTTCGGCTGTCATGCTGGATGTCAACTCCAGCCAGTTGATCGTGACTCTTGAATTGGCTGCAGCGAACATGGAATCGACCATTGGGGTGAAATCTCCTCCGCCTTCCCCGATTCCGAGAATTGTGCCGTCTGAATTGATCAGGAATGCATACCCTCTATTGCCAAGCACAAGATTTTGGAAGGTTTCCTGGATATTGGTAAAGTCAACATCGGTGGCAGCAACTCCCTTGAAATTTCCATTTTGGTCAAAAAATGGGACTCCCCAGGTTACCATCCAGATGTTGCCTCTGTTCCGATTCCGGTAGGGAGGGGAAAGAGTAGGGGTAAGTGTTCGTTTCGGGAGGAAGTACCACTCCTGGTTGAAGTAATCGAAATCGCCAAGCTGGGTAAATGTGAGGCTATTTTCGGGCGTTCGGTTGTAGTATGGTGACCAGTAATAAGTATTTACCTTGAATTGATTGGGTTCATACCCGATTGTGGCGCCAAAGATTTGATCATTTCGGATCACTGTGTTTTGGATGATCCTGGTTAATTCCCTTTCTCCATATCTTCCTGATTCGACAGCTGTAGCCAGATTTATAGTGATCGTTCGGGCTTCGGTTAACCTGGTTCGAATAAGCGCGGTTGTATTTGCAGTTTGAGCTTGAAGATCTTTGGAGAGGTTGTTCACCAATGCTCCCTGGCTGATGCGGATACTGATAAATGCATAAATAAAGAACGCAAACAACATCAAGCCGATCACGATCAAGGGAAGCTTTAGACCGATGCTCGACCTTGGCGGAGGGTTGGATGTTTGTGTGTCGTTCAGTGTAGCGGGACGTGTTTGATCCATAAAATCTCTTCTTTATAAATGCATCCTTACATTACCAGGTCAGGATTCCATTTTCATGGCTGCCGGTTCTATTTGAACAAGCACATCAGAGCCACCAAGAGCCTTGCTTAATTCCTGGGCGGCGGTCTGTAAGATGGTTTCAAGCCGGGTCGATGAACTCACACGGCTCGTAATATTGGCGGTAATTTGTTCGAGTTCGGCACGGTGATGTGTGGACTGGAGCAGTGTAGCAGACTCAATGGCGAGCGAGAGACGGTCTGCAACCGCCTCGGCGATCTCGGTATCATCTTCCGAAAGCGTATGGTTGTTGTGTGTGCTAAGGTGTAGCACGCCTACGACCTTTCCGCGCAGACGAATTGGGACAGCAAGTTTGGTCTGATTGCTTTCGCCTATATTGAGAGTACGTTCTCCAGTCTGCAGAGCTTCCTCAATGTGATGTCCTTCGATCATTTTTTCCAGTGGTTGAATCGTTGAATCGGAATAGGAAAAACCAAGACCGAGCGATTTTGGTCTGAGCACCTGCCAGGCCTCTAGTGTGGTCCGGCTGATCGCATTTTGTGCTTCTGAAAGTGTTTTTCGCGCCTCTTCGATGGTCAGAGCGTTGTTGATCGCAACTGTTACCTGGTCGGCCAGAGTGGTCAATACTTCGACATCATCTACGTTGAAGGCATTTGCCTCCGTACTTTGTACATCCAATGCGCCGATAATTTGACCGGCGTAGCGGAGGGGGAGGGCGATTTCGGAACGGGTGTCATAAAGGTCAGGGTTGTCAAAATAAACAGCATCCGTTCCAACGTCGAGGGCGATGCGGGGCTGACCGGTTGCGACTACAAACCCTACAATGCCGGATTGTCCGATCTGAAGCTTATGTTTGCGAGCGAGCATCCGCTGCCCGCCTTCGCTGTTTGCAGCGCGTAGAACCGCAAATTCTCGTTGGTCATCCACCAGGAATATCCCCGAATGATACACCTGGAACTGCTCGCTGATCACCTTTGTGATCTGAGGAAGCAATTCATCGAGCGATTGAATAGATGAGGTTGCATTCATGACCTGGGCAACTGCGCGAAATTGACGAGCCCGACGTTCGTTGATCTGGTTGATATGTTCGATTTCTGTAGTACGCTGTTTGACACGATCTTCCAGGGTTGTACGAAGTTCGTTGAGTTCGGCATTCTCCTTGCGTTGGATTGCCTCACTCTGCTTTGCCTTTTGCGTGCTTTCATTCAGACGGGTGATCAGCAACTGTGTGATTCCAGTGCTGACCAGCAAAAGAACGGGGGATATGATGGCATCGTCTATTCCCACAGGGGTTACGCTTCTTTTCGTGCTTAGATCGACGATGGCGATCCAAATGACGGCGCCGACCGCCAGAGGAGTGGTCAGAAAAAGGGAGCGCTTTCCCAACAGGATGGCTGAGATCGTCAGGATAATAGGCAGGGAGATCATTGAGATATCCCTTAATCCATTTGTGGTCATGGCAATTGTCGATATGGAAATCACAAGCGCGATTGGCACGATCACTTTTGCCATTGCGATCTTTCCGTTGCGGAGATTTATCAGGGAGATGAACTCAAGCAGAAGCGTTATCGAAAGGATGAGAAATGCAGTCAGGTTTTGTGACCCTGCCCCGGCGATGCCGGTAACGAGCGGCAGCAATAAGCCGTTTGCTGCGATCACAAACAGAAGAATATTCCTCGTCAACTGGATATAGGTCGGGTCGTTATCTTCTTCGCTTCTAAAAAATTCAGCTATCCTGAAAAACATGGCGGTCTCCTGAGCCTTAACTTTGCTCGGACTGTCCTGAGTTGAATTGAATGGCAACGTCTGTGTTCGGCAGGGTGTTGCCCAGTTCCTTGATGGTCGTTTGAACGATGTTATCAATATTCACGAGGCTGCTGATTTTGGCAGAGATCTGCCCGATGGCACGTTCCTTGGCTGCCCGCTTTTGGGCTTCCTGAAGCAGGCGGGCGTTCTCGATGGCAAATGCGGTTCTATCTGCGGTGGCTTGGGCCATGGCGATCTCATTCTCATCCCAGGTTCGGTTTGGGTCTGGGGTGCTGAGTTTAAGGGTGCCTACCTGTGTGCCGCGCAAAATAAGCGGGATTTCAAGACTCTTCGAGGGTGTTTGGTCATCGGGAGAAATCCGCCTCGCTTCGACACCGTCAAAGTGGTAGCCAAAAAATGAATCCACGCCTCTAAATTGTTTCCACTGTTGCTCGCTCAATTGGGAGGCTGCTAGTTCTGCCTGCTCCAACGCCTCGCGGCTTTGTTGGAAGGAACGTGCATTCTGGATCGCTATACTTACCTGGTCTGCAAGGGCAGAAAGAATGTTGACATCTTCCTCGGTAAAGGCGTTGCGCTCCGTGCTTTGTACGTCCAAAGCACCAATGATCTCATTGCTGCTACGAAGCGGAAGGGCGATCTCGGAGTGCGTTTCCTTGAGGTCGGGATTATTAAAGTAAACAGCATCCTGACCGACATCCATAGCCACACGGGGCTGGCCCAGGGAAGAAACATAACCTACGATCCCCGTCTCACCTACGCGGAGACGGTGATTGCGGGCCAGCATTCGTTTCCCGCCTTCGCTGTTGGCAGCTACCAATACGGCAAATTCTTTATGATTATCCAATAGAAAAATACCCGTGTGATAAAAACCGAATTGTTCAGAAATGGTTTCAGCGATCTGAGGCAGGAGGGCGTCCAGGTTTTGTGTGGAACTGATCACCCGGGAAATGCGGGCGACGGATTCAAATTGCGCAGCGCGGCGGGCGTTTGCCTGACTAATGGTTTCGAGCTCACGAGTGCGTTCCATGATACGGTCTTCCAGCCCTTGCAGGGTGTCGGTTAACCTATCTGTCATGGTATTGAAAGCCTTGGCGAGCAGCCCCGTCTCATCCTGGGTCTCGACCCGAGCGCGAGATGTCATATTTCCGCTTGTGATCTCTTCCACCGTCTCCGTCAGACGTTTCATAGGGCGAGTAATAATCTGACCGACAAATATACTCGTCAGCAGCCCAATGAGCAGCAATCCAACCAGGATCAATCCAACTTTTTGTTGAATGCCGGAGATATCACTTTCCGTGCTTGCGCGCGATGCAATGATCTCACCATTGACTTCATTCACTGGGACAAGGATTACAAATTTATAACCGGTGGAGGAAAGGGTAGAAATGGCAAGATAGTTCTCGATGTCATTGATCGAAACTTTTGTAAGACTCGCCTGACTGGCAACGATCCTTTGTGCCACCGCTGAAAAATCCTTCAATTCAGAATCAAAGATAGACTGCCTTGGGCTTTCATTGAACGCCACAGATTCAGGTTGAAGATTAAGATATTGATATCCCTCAGCGTTCATGGCCAAAATCACCCCATTCGAATCTACAAGGAAAGGCAAAGCGGTTTCACCTAATTTTATGGCTGATATATTGCCTGCTACGCGGGAGAGTTGTATATCTGCGCCCATTACACCGATGAATCGATCTTTATCATAGACAGGGATTGACAATGTGACGATCAACCCCAACCCGGCTGGATCCTGATATGGCGGCGTCCAACGAGGCTCACGACCAGGGTTATTGTTGGGATCGGCAATGGTAAAAAATTGCTGATCCGTGGGATCAAAATCAGCAGGAACATTTTCTGCCAGGTTAATATTGGGATAATAGACCGTATATCCCATGTTGCTGATGAAGTATACGGCAACCACTTCCTGATGGGCTTCAAGGAATCCATTTGCCACGAAATCGAGATGCATGCTGGTATTAATATCCTGAAACATCTCTTCGGTTGGATTATAGATATTGGGAATATATACAGAGGCTGTATCGTTCCCGGAGTTCCCAAGCTGACCGCCTTGCTTTTTAAACAATCGTTCTGATGCATTCCAGTATGTGCCTGTCGCAAAGACAGCTTTTTGGGATTCAATGTTCGAACGGTAATTGGTTATGACGTTCAAATCATTCAGGGTTTCCAAGAACAATACGTCTGCCTTGTCAGATTCAGTTGCAACGACTTCCTGAATTTGGGATTCGAGTTTCTCGGTAACCGTGGTTTCGTATTTTCCGGTTATGGTATTGATAATGTCATTGGCGCTGGTCAACCCAAAATAGGTTAAAGCAATTACAGCCAAGCCGCCTGTCAAAAGAATGCCCAGTGTGATCTTTGCCTGCAAGCTGAAGCGATTGAACTCCCTTGTAAAAATGATGAAGAGAGGAACAAGCATGGCCGCAACAATGTAGGGTGTGTAGATTTCAAGCTCCGGCACACGAGTCCGGTTTTCTCCGAGCAGGCTGTCAAGAGAAAAAACCAGGGTGCCAAGTACAATGGCAGTAATCACCCCAGACGTTGTGTATTTGGATGACATGGTCAGGCCGACAATGGAGATCATGATCGCCACAATCGAAACAGCAAGGATGGCCCCGAGGCCCTGCAATGCAAACGGCACAACCAGTATATCGAGCAGAAATACAGACAGGAGGAGCATCATCGCATAATTCGTGCGTCCACGCCTGATCAATGTAAGGGGATAAAGATCAAAGAAGGGATTTATGATGAGCAGGGCAGCCGGAAGATATAGGCCCGGCAGGCTGTAGTTGTATGCAAAATAAGCGAAGAAGGCGGAGGTAATAACCGACGAAAGCATCAGAACCACAATGACAATGACGGCATTGCGGCTGTGCCTTTTCTCGGTTTCTGAAAATTGCTCGGATAAGATACTGTCCATATACCTGTCAGGCGATTACTTCTCGCCGTCTCCAATCTCGACTGTGACCTGTGCGCCGCTAATGTGGGCTCCCAATTCCCTGACAGCGGTTCGCAGGATCGCTTCGATCTCCGTTCCCGCGCTGATCTTCGTTGATATTTCCCCGATCGCATGTTCACGTTCCGCCACCTTGCGGCTCTCTTCCAGCAGACGTGCATTTTCAATGGACAACGCTGCGCGCTCCATGATGGCGGAGATGATATCCATTTCGTCCCTGCTCCAGGTGTGGTCCGCACCAGACTTCACATTCAAGACACCCACGACCTGCCCACGCAGTTTCATCGGGAAGGTGAGGCGGGTCGAGTTTTCATTTTCCTCGACTCTTCGATAGACGCTGCCGGAACGAACAGCTTCATGCATGCCCGGAATATCAACTGGCTCAGAAAGGAAACTCGTCCTTAAACTCCGACGCTGTACGCCCATGATCTGTTTCGAACGGGTAAAGCGCATCCAGCCATCCTTAAGGTTGCCCCGATAGAAGGTTTCCGCCTCCTGCAATGCTTGTTGCGACTGTTCGAAAAGACGGGCATTTTCAATGGCAATGGATACCTGGTCTGCCAGCGTGGTCAGGATACGAACATCCTCCTGGTTATATGCGTTCTGTTCTCTGCTTTGAACATCAAGAACACCGATGATCTCACGTCCCTGGCGCAACAACGGAAGTGCCATCTCGGAGCGGGTTTCAGGCAGGTCTGGGTTGTTGAAGTAGATTGCATCCGCGCCTGTATCCAGCGCAATGCGGGGAAGCCCCGTTCCAGCCACATACCCTACGATGCCTGTCTGTCCGACCTTTAGCTTGTGATTACGGGCCAGCATCTTTTGTCCGCCTGAACTGTTGGCAGCGATCAATACAGCGTATTCCGAGTTGGCATCCATGAGGAAGACGCCAACATGATAAAACCCGAACTGTTGACTGATGACTTGTGTAACCTGGGGAAGCAGGCTTTCAATTTCACGTGCCTGGTTGATCACCCGCGAAACCTGGGAGATCGCTTCGAATTGACTCGCACGGCGTTCGATGCGTTGATTGGCCGCATCCAATTCCGCGGTGCGTGAGGTGACGGTATTTTCCAAGTTGGCGCTAAAGGCTTGCAATTCCTGGTTCTTTCTGGTCAATTCTTCCTGCGCATTTCTGAGGTTTTCAAGCAGTTTATCAAACCCTCTTGCCGAAGCCTGAAGCAGAGCTGCTATAAAGAAAACATATACGACCAGGGATGAGAAAAATGTAACTGGTGTTTGCGGAATCAATGTGTCTGGCAGGGAGTTTTGGGCCAGCATAATTCCCAGGCCCATCAAAGAATTGATGATGGCAACAATATAAGCGCTTCGCCCGCCAAGAAGCACCCCTGCGATCACAGTGGTCATTACCAGGCCGAAATAACTTGCACCGAATATGCCATCTGAAATAATGATGGAAATGATCAGGACGAGGTTGAAAACGGCCAACAGAATAACAGCCGCCGCGCGGATGTACCCGCGGACCATCAGTTGTCTTGCGGTCAGACCGATGATCACAATTGATGCTGTGAGAATGGCGGAAAAGTATTGCCCCAGGATGATCGGCGCTACGATTGTATAAACGGCGCCGATTAAAATAACAGCCCATAAAATGCTGTTTAACAGCGCGGCGATACGCGTTTTTTCATCATCTTCGAATATCGGTGGAGCAAAAATTTGCCGGAACATCAATGCCTCGATCTATTTCTGTTCGGACGAATTGTCCGTAAATTGAATGGTAACTTCAGAAGAACCGCTGAGAATGCGTTCCAGTTCCTCAGCCGTGGTTTGGAGAATGTTTTCCATGCTTACGGCGGCGCCGATCCGGTTGGTTGCTTCGAAGATCGTGCGCTCCTTGCTTGCACGGCGATGGCTTTCCTCCAGCAGGCGGGCATTTTCAAGTGTCAATGCGGCGCGGTTGGCTGCCGCCTGCGCGATCGTGATTTGCTCCTCCGTCCAGGATTTGGAAGCATCCTCCTGCTCCAGCCCGATGACGCCGATGATCTGGTCGAGCACCATCAAAGGAACATAAAGGATGGTCTTCGACCCATTTTGAGATGCCTTTTTTTCTTGGACCTGGATCGGGCGCCCGCCTTCCAATTGTCTTGCCAACTCAGGAGAAAGATTTTTTGGAATGGGCCGAATTTGCAAACCATCGTATTCATAGGCGGTCAGGTCTCTTTGCTCGACGGAGGACTGCCAGACTTGCCGGGTTTGCATACGGGTTGTCTTCGAAAGTTCTTCCAACGTTTTTTCGAGGCGTTGAACCAATTGTGCGTTTTCTATGGCTGCTGCAAGTTGGTCAGCAAGAACTTGCAGCGTCTGAATACTGCGGTCATCGAATGCATTTGGATGAGTGGCCTGAATGTCAAGAGCTCCGATGGTTATGTTATAGCTGCGCAGTGGAAGTGCAATCTCGGAACGTGTTTCCGGAAGGAACGGATTTTCAAAATGGACGGCATCTAGACCAACATCCAGCGCAATATACGCCTGACCGCTTCGCGTCACATTCCCAACCAGGCCTGTTTCACCAACCTTGAGCTTGTAATTTCGGGACAGAAGTTGTTCTGCCGCAATACTGCTGGCACCGCGCAGGATCGCGTATTCTCCACGTTCATCCACGAGGAAAATCCCAACATGGTAATAACCCAAACGTTCGCGGATCAGGTTTGCCGACACATTAATAAGCGTGTTTAGATCGCGGATAATTGCAAGTTCACGAGAAACCTCGGCAATGGTGCGAAGTTCAATAGCAAGCCGCTCAAGATCGCGGGTACGAGATGTAACATTGCCCTCCAGGGTTTCGAAGGATTGCCGCAGGGTTGCTGCCATTTGATTGAATGCATCACCCAGGTCTTCCAGCTCATCTCTTGTACGGATCTCAACCGTTTCAGCAAGTTGACTGGTGGTTCCAGTTAAGCTTTCCTGTGATACACGGCTGGCAAACTGCCTTAGTTTTTGGAGAGGTTCAGTAATGGACCGGGTGAAAACAAACAACAGGATGCCAAAGAGAAACACGACCAGCAAGGTATACGTGATTACTGTATTTCGAAGTTGGGAGGTGATTGTGGCCAAGTCACCCTTGGGGTATGCAAGCGCAAGTGACCAGCCGGTATCCAACCCAATCGGGGTATAGGCAACAAGCATCGGAATGCCATTGGGATCCGTTGCCTCCATAAAGCCTTTGTTCCCTGCGCGCATCTCAGCAACCAGACCGATCCAACCTTCGGTCTTTTCCGAATAAGCTGCCAGAACCATGGAGTCTGACATGATCTCATAGTCTCCGCCATTTTCACCAATACCAAGAATGATACCGGCCCGGTCGATCAGAAAGGCGTATCCGCTCTCTCCGCTTTGACGTTCACCTACTTCAATCGCGTTAATAAGCGCCTGAGTTTGCGAGAACGCAATATCAGCGGTTGCCACACCTTTAAAACTTCCATCTTCGGCAAAAAACGGTATGCTCCATGTTGTCATCCAAATATTGCCGCCGCCGTAATCGAAATATGGCGTGGATAATATCGGGGTTTGGCTTGCTCTCGGCAACTCATACCAATCCCGGTTGAAGTAATCATATTCGCCAGTTCCAAGCTGTGTGAACGCCAATCCGCCTTCTGGTGTGCGGTTGTAATATGGCGAGTAATAATACAAATTGCTTTGAAATTGATAAGGTTCAAAAGCAAGAGTCGACCCAAAAACATTGTCATTTTTTTTCAGAGTGTTCTGTAGTATGTTTAGAACACCTTCTTCCTCAAGCGTTGCGGACTCTGCCAGGATCGCCAATTGTTGTGCTACAGCTCTGGCGGTCAGCAAATCAGCCTGAATGATCGCTGCCTGGCTGTTGGCTTGTTCTTGCAATTCGTCGCTGAGCGTATCAATAAGCGCTTGCTGCGCAAGCCAGATGCTAATAACAGCATACAAAATATAAGAGACGAGTAACAATCCAAGCACGGCAACTGGGATCTTGGTACCCAGGCTTGTTCTTCGTGCAAACCGTCTGGACCGGGACAAATTTTCGCGTTCAAGTTGGGAGGTTTGATTTGCCTGGCTCATTCTGACGCCTTTTCTTCCTGGACAAAATCCGTTCCGAGCTGAATGAACGAACGAGAAGCACCCAGGGCTAGACCCAATTCCTGAATGGTCGTTTGCAGGATCCGGTCAAAGTCTGTTGATGAGCCGATCTGTGTAGTGACGCGGGAAATAGTCTCTTCCTGTTCTGCACGGCGGGTTGCATCTGCAAAAAGACGTGCATTTTCGAGTGCCAGCGCCGCCCGGTCTGAGATGGCCTGCACCAGTGAAATCTCATCATCGGTCCATGCCCTGGCGTTTTCGGTTGACTCGATATGAATGACCCCAACCACCTGTTCGCGGAATTTAACCGGAACGGCCAGGGTGGGGGCATCTCCCCGGGATGGCTGATTCACCACCACGGTCTCGCCTGAGGCGATTGCTCGTTGAGTCAGTGCATTCCCCTCCAGCAAGATATTGGAAACTATGCTTCCATCAGGCCGGTAAGAAAATCCCTCCGGAGTATCAGCATTGAATTGAGAGCGATATTGTACAAGACCGCTCGACTTCGTCTCTTCCGAAAAGATGCTTTTCATAAGAATGGCGATCTGATTGGTGATCGTCAT
This sequence comes from Anaerolineales bacterium, assembly GCA_016789225.1. Lineage (GTDB taxonomy): Bacteria > Chloroflexota > Anaerolineae > Anaerolineales > Villigracilaceae > Villigracilis. Next base: position 25,412 of record JAEURI010000103.1, on the reverse strand, counting down.
AAGCGTGTTGATATCTTCATCATTGAACGCCGAAGACTGGGTGCTCTGCACATCCAGCACGCCGATCGTGACGTTTCCGATCTTCAACGGCAGCGCAATTTCAGACCGGGTTTCCGGAAGATATGGGTTGTTGAAAAAGACAGCATCCGCACCGGTATCCAGCGCGATACGCGCGCGGCCGCTTTGTGATACATAACTTACGATTCCCACGCCGCCGACCTTAAGCTGATGACGGCGTGCAAGCATTTGTTGTCCGCCTTTACTGTTTGAAGCGCGCAGAACGGCAAATTCCCGCGCTTCATCCAGCAGAAAGATTCCTACGTGATAATATCCGAGCTTTTCGCTGACGACCCGGGCCATGCGTGTGAGCAGCTCGGCTGGTTTCTCATTTAAGTGAACCATTAGGTCATGTGAGATGTCCGAGGCAGCTTGAAGACGGGCGGCTTTTGCCTGTAATTGCTCATTCAATTCATTCAATTCTTTTGTGCGTATTTGCACCTGATCTTCCAGCGTTCGGTTAATTTCCTCGAGACGTTGGTTGGCGCTTATTTGCTCATTCTTGTTTTCAGCAGCCAACTTTAAGAGAAGACGATTTCTGCGGAAAACAACCAGGATCGCCGCCATGGTGATCGCGATGAAAAAGGAATTTAGAGTAAGGTAATCCAGATCTGTTCCCAGGGGGTTGGGGATCAGGTTGTTTATTTCTGCAAGGCCGGTGCCTACATAAAGAAGGACCATGAAAATACCAAGTACGATCACGAGGCGGTCATTCTTGCGACTGTAGATATTTACAAGCAGAAAAAGACCCAGCAGACCAATCCAAGTCATATCGTGAACGCCCTGGCCTTCAATGATCGAAACCAGGCATATCGATACGGCAGTAATGGCTGGAAATAGAACAAGGTAGGTATATTTTCTGCGTAGCGCCTGGATCAATGTGAAGAGTGCGACGAGGTTCGTGACGATAGACAGGAAAATGATGGCAGTATTTTGGTAAACGAAAAATGCAACGGAGGTGCTCAAAAAGCCAAGCAAAAGGGTGATAATCACCTCTGCCCGTTGTCCCAGTTCCTCACCTGGCTGGTCTTTGAATAAATAGTCTCGTAGATTAAAGGTATCCATTATGAAATCTCTCGACTCAATCGCTCAAGGGAATCTCTGCGCTTCATTGCAGACCTTCAACCTGTTTCTGCCCATTGGTGTCATTCAACAATTGGAATGTCACCGAAGCGTTCCCGATCACCGCACCGAGTTCCTGCACCGTTTCGCGGAGGATCGCTTCCATGTTGGAAGTTGCATTCATGCGCGCTGAAATATCCGAAACAAGCGCCTCACGGGCTGCACGCTGTTGAGACTCGCGGTATAGGCGGGCGCTTTCCATTGCACCGCTCAACTGGTCGGCCAGTGCAATGGCAAGATTGGTTTCATCCTGTGTCCAGGCTTCGGCGATCTCAGACTTTTTCAACCGGATCGCGCCGATCACCTGTCCGCGGATCTTAACAGGCACACTGATGGTCAGCCCGTCACTACCCAGGATCAGATCCCCGGTTTCGATCGCCTTGGAAATGCTTGGTTCGATACTTTGTGGTTGGGTTTGAACCGTGGCCGGGGGAGTGGCGATAAACCCGACCCTTGCCTGGTTACGCAGGATCTTGCTCCATGCTTCACGGCTTAATTGGCCATAGGTTACGCGGGACGCTTCAAGTGCTCTTTCTTTTTCGCTGAACAGGTTTGCATTCTGGATTGCCACAGCGAGTTGTTCGGCCAGAATTTGAAGGATTGCAGTGTCCTCGCTATTGAAGGCTCCCGGTTTTGTGCTTTGAACATCCAGCACTCCAAGGATTTGACCGCTGACCACCAGAGGCAGAGCCAGTTCTGAACGGGTCTCTGGCAGATAAGGGTTGTTGAAAAAGACCGCATCTTTACCCACATCGAGCGCTATACGCGCCTGGAGGGACTCGGCCACATGCCCTACAATGCCGGTTTCACCCACTTTCAGTTGATAGTTTTCCTCGATCATTTTTCTCCCGCCTTCGCTATTTGTCGCAGCCAGGAGCGCATATTCCTTACGCTCATCCAAAAGGAATATGCCTACATGGTAATAGCCGAAATTCTCGTGGATAAGGTTTGTGGATGTTGAAAGCACGGAAGAAAGGTCACGTAGTGATGTGATTTGTCGGGCCACCTTGGCAATGGTTTCAAGCTTTAGGGTTTTGTCCGTCAGATCATCGCTGCGTTGTTTCATGATGTTCTGATTTGCTTCGACTTCTTCGGCAAGTCTGTTGAAGGCTTGCATAACCTTTCCAGCCTCGTCGTCGGAAAGGTTGGTGATACGGACGGTCACGTTTCCGGATGCAAGCTGTTCTGCCGCTGCTATGGTTCGCGAGAGTGGCTCACTAATGGATTTCACGAGCTGGTTGCCGATGATAAACGCTATCACAATACCGAATACAGACACCAAAACATAAGTTACCAATCGGCTCATGAGGATGCGGATGCGATTTTGTATCCCGCGCTCCAGCGCTTCAGAAGCTGACGAATAAAAATCGGATTCGGCAATATTGGCCTGTGTATATAGCCTGTCCAACTCCTGGGTATTTTCTGAGAAAGTACTCTCGATTAAAGCTTGTTGAATTGCTTCTGTGTACGCATTTGCACTATCGCGGTACTTATTGAACGCGGCGATTGTTGTGGAGGAGACCACCTGGTTTGTGTTATCTTCGGATGCCACGGCAAGCCCACGCTCTATGTTGTTTAGATTTCCAGCAGTGGCATTAATATGATTACGCAATTCATTTTCTTCAGTGATATTCAGTTCGTTATTCTTGGCGGCCTGGTCTGAAAGCAGCTTTATTTTGAATGCCAGATCTCTGTTCTCAGGTAACTTGAGCAAGACAGAATCCATGAGGTAATAGGTGTCCAGGTCAGGGTCCAAAATAAGAAATGATTCGTCGCCAACGTTTAATGTCGCTTCGGAGACTCTTTCAAGCAATGGGAAAATATTGTTTGTCGATTGACTTTCGTTCCAGATGCCAGACAGTTCGCTGGCGGTGATGGGATCTGCAAGGGTGCCCGTCGCACTTTCAACAGCGCTTAACGTTTGTATATCTGCTGTCACCTGATCTTTGGAAACTTCGACCTCTTGCTGGGTGACTTCTCCGTTTTGGAGTTTCGCATCCTGGTTGTAGTAGTTTTGCAAACTTCCTGTTAACTCCCAGAGACTGCGCAGATACAGGTTCCCGTCGGCTTCTTTATACCCATACCTGTCGATGCGCACCACTTGTTCATAGGCAAGCGGGACAAAGGCGAGTAACGATAAGGTGAAAATCAATGTAATAATGGCGAATTTTTGGGAATAGCTTAATTTCGTCCACGAGAAACCTTGTGGACGTCCTTTTTTTGCCGGGGTTAAACTGCTGTTCGTTAACATGTTTGGTTGGTCGATTGATCAAGCTTCTTCGGCTTGTTCCTAGGATGGCGTCGGTCGTTCAGGAGTATTGGAATTAGCAGCACCAATGAGAATTTCGGCTTCCTTTAAGTCGAACACATTGCGTAATTCGGTTGCCGCTGTATGGATGACGGATTCTATATCCAGGGTTTCGCGAACGTAGGTGGAGAAGTTCGCGATCATTTGGTTGCGGAGAGCGTTTTTCTGAGCTTCATCTACGAGGCGGCTGTTCTCTAGAGCCAGCCCAACCTGGACGGCGATCTTTTCGACCAGTACCTGCTCCCGTTCAGACCATCCTGTGGCGATGCCCTTTCGCCTCAGTTTTATTGTGCCAATGGTCTGCCCATGCAGGGTGATGGGAATCCTTAATCCATCCGAAGAGCCTTGATGTTCCTGAGAAAAGATGGGCCGCACACCGGCAGGAGTGTATAAGAATGCCGGTCGATGCCGGGTGGTCAGCTTGGACCAAGTTCGTTGAGTCTGAATGGAAGAATTGGTCTCAAGTTGATTGAGTAGGTATCGGGTTTCGTCAATGAGGCGGACGTTGTCGAAAGAGATAGCGGTCAGGTCCGCCAAAATTTGAAGGATTTCCGCATCCTGTGAGTCAAAGGCTCTTGGCTGGTCGGAATGAATATCCAAATACCCGATCACAAGTCCGCGGACCGCTAGCGGCATGATCATTCTGGAGCGCGTTAGCGGAAAGGATGAGTCTTGAATGAAGTTTGTGTTGCGGTCAGAATCGGATGAGATTACTGGTTGGTTACGCTGCACAGCGGAGGTGATGGGATTTCTCTTGTCTGTTTCCAGCCGAAAGGCCTGACCAATAAGGGATTTTCCTGTCTCGGAGGATGCAGCTTGGAGGAATGCGGTCTTACCTTGCTCATCCAATATATACAGACCGACGTGATAATATCCAAATCTTTCGGCGATCAGGTTGGCTGCGATCTTCATCAGTTCGTTGAGCTCGCGGGTTTCGGCGACAATTCGTGCTGTGTTGGCCGAGGCTCGAAGTTGTGTCATACGGGTTTCGAGTTCCGAGGTTCGTTCAAGTACCTTGTCTTCGAGATTTGTCCTTTCCACTTTCAGCGCTTCGAATGCATTTTGCATTTGCTCGGCGACCCTTGAAAAGGCTCTCTTTAATTGATTGGCGGCTGCCGTGATGGCGATTCCGGCGATGGAGAAATCAGCAATGTAAACCGCCCAGCTCGCAATATCAATAGCAGGTGCACTGGGTGAGGTTACTTGATATTTTCCGGTTAACTGTAATAATGCGATCACAAGCGTAAATATGATGCTTCCTGTCAGAGTCAGGATATCTGTTTTGTTATCGAGAAGCAACGATGCCATGACCACACCAGCCAGGAGAAAGATGCTTCCATCTGCCCAGGGTCCCCATGCAAGGATCGCGTTCACGCCGACTGCAAAATTTACAAACAAAAGCAGATAAGCACGTAAGGAATAGGGTACTTTCAGGATCGTGGTCGCAATAAGCGCCAGATACATGCCGATGAAAAGAAACCGGTCACGTATGGTGGCTGTCGGAAAAGAGACGATAATGAGAAAAATACCGAGCACGCAAGCAATGCGCAGGACATTGAGGACAAATCCCTCACGCCAGGTTTTTAGGTCGAAATTGGACGAGATGATGTCATTGTTCGTCATTCTGACCGTCCATTGAGATTTCGATTTCCACTTCAGAGGCTTCCAGGTTGCGTCCCAGTTCCCGGACCGTTGTTTGAAGAATTCCATCCATGTTCGCAGATGTCCAGATTTTTGAAATGATTTCGTTCGCCACGCGTTCCTGTGCGGCTGAAGACTGGCTTTCCTCGACGAGGCGTGCGTTTTCCAGCGCCAGAGTGGCTTGAACGGCGATCGCCTCGATCAGACTCTTTTGTTCGTTTGTCCAGTCTGTTGTATTTGCCAGGTCGATTTGGCCGATAATCTGGTTTCTCAAGGCCAGCGGCACTTCAATCGGATTACTATCCGCGAGATCGCTATCACCAAGTGCATAATAAAGATCTTTTTGCGCGGTCAATGAACTCCAGGCGCCTTGTAGATATTGGCGCTGGGTTGCCTGCATTTCAGTGATGCTTTGTTGGGCCTCCTGGAAAAGACGCGAGTTCTCAATTGAGATTGCAATTCCATTTGCCATGTTTTGGTAGGCATCCATATCCTGCGGCAGGAAGACATTTTCCCTGGAGGCATGCATTTCAAGCACACCAAAAATCGTATCCCCTACAACCAAAGGAACGACAATAAGGGAACGGGTGTACGGGAAAAGGGGCATATCGATGCGTATCTGGTTGCTATCCGTAATAATCTGAGTGGATTTCGTTCGGATCGCCTGGGCAATGATGCTCTTACCATCCACATTCAGGCGATGTTTGTTTTCTTTCAGTATCTTCCCGGCTTCACCCTGGGCTTCTTTTAATTCCACCCATTGGCCTGTAGAATCGAGAATGTAGAAGGCAGTGTAATAGAAATCAAATTCGTTTTGAATGAGTTTTGCTGCCCGTGTGAGCAGTTCATTTGGGTCGAGGATTGCGGCAAGAGCACGTCCAACTTCATTGATGCGGCGCAGTTGCAGGGTGCGCTCCTGAACTCGGTCTTCCAGTTTGTTGCGTTCCTCTCGCAGGGCATCGACGGAAGCATCGATCTGCTTTTGGGCACCGGCAAATTCGAGCTCAAGTTGTCGGAAGCCGATAATAATGACAACGCCAAACATGATGACAGCCGCGCTTGCACTGATCCAATCCGCAACTTGGGCAGGCGATGCGTTTGGGTTGAGGGGAATAACTCGGTCACTTTGCATCAGCCAGCCCATGACCAAAAACGTAAAAATATCAATAGCGATCGCGATCACACCTGCCCTGGGCGAGAGCAACATGGTTGAGAAAATGATAACGGCAAGGAAGAAGAACAGGCCATCACCAAGAATGCCATGCGTGATCAGTTCACTAAAACCCACCACATAAATACCTAACAGAAATACGCTGATGCGGATAAGATACGAAAACCTGACAACCGCCACCAGAACAATTAGGAGGTAAGTGGAAATGAAAATGGTGTTGACGGTAACACTGTTGGATGCCAAAACAGCAGGGTATAAAGCCACTGCACCAAAGACCATGACGCCAAACAACAATGGCAGTACGAACCGTTCACGCCAAAGTCGATAAACCTCCTGGGTGGTTTTATCAGCGCTGAAAAGGTTAAGCCTGTTGATGATACGCTTCATGACTGCTTCTCACCAGATTCGGGTTTATTGACTGGATTCACCTGAACCTTGGTATACCTGGCCCCGGTAACCCTTGAGATTTCGCTCGCTGTGGTCATGAGAATTGATTGAATATCTGTGGACCGGCGGATTTTTCCGGTTATTTCATAGACCAGCCGCTCACGCTCCGACTGGGCCCGTATCTGCTCCAACAACCGGGCATTGGCGATAATCGCAGCCAGGCTGCCGCCAAGAGTGCCCAACATTTCCTCATCGTTCTCGGTGTAGGCATCCACTTGTTCGCTTTCGACATTGATAACACCCAGCAACTCATTTCGGTAGATGAGTGGAACGGCCAGTTCCGAACGAGTATTTGCACTGACCATAATGTAACGTGGGTCTTCGCTTACATCCCGCACCCGTAACGGACGTCGGTGTGAAGCAACCCAGCCGGTCACTCCTTTTCCGGCCTCAACCCTCATTCCAGTAATATCTTCGGCATAACCTACTGAAGCTTTAACTTCGAGGATCTTTCTTTCCCGATCGGCAAGCAAGATGATCACACGATCTCCGCCGAGGGTCACTTGTAAGCCGTTGACTGCGCTTTCCAGTGCCTCTTCCAACGTCGTCCCTGAAGCGGCTGTTGAGGTGATATGGTGCAGGAGGCGATGCTGGGAAAGGTGTTCCTGAGTTTCAGCAAACAATTCCGTATTGGCAACTGCCACTGCAAGCTGATCTGCCAGAATCTGTAAACCTCGCAGGTTGTCTTCCGAGAAAACATAAGGGATGGTGCTTTGAACATCCAGCACTCCAAGGATGCGTTCGCCAACTCTCAATGGAATCGCGGCTTCTGCCCGGGTATCTGGAAGTAATGGATTGGCATAGTAGGTCGCATCTTTGTTCGTATCATCGACCACCAACGATTCACCTCTTCCACTGACGAAACCGACGATAGATTTTGAGCCCACACCGATCTTGTGTCCCTGCCGTTTTAACTGCGCGCCAGCTTCGCCAGTCGCTTCACGGATCATGGCGAATTCCCCGGGCAGGTCAAGCAGGAAGATTGCGGCATGGTAAAAATTAAATCGCTCCCGGATGAGAGTCACAGCTTTGTATAACAATTCATCCAGGTCGAGTGAACCGCTGATATCGCGCGCAATTTCTGCTGCCGCCTCAACCTGAACAGCCTTTTGATTGCTTTCATCCAGCAGATGCACGCTATTGATCACACCTGCAACCTGATTGGCAACTGTGATAAAGAATTTCAGGTCATCTTCGTCAAAGGCCCCCTCATGATCAGTGTCCTGGATGATCAGGGCCCCAATTGGATTGCCTTGTACCATCATGGGAGTGCCCATCCATGATTTTGCCGGTTTCCCCGCCACCTTGGCTCCCAACTCCGCTGCTTTTCGTTCGGTGTCCTTTACCAACATCAAAGGTTGACGGGTACGGATCAAAATGGAAGTCAGGCCTTCCCCAAGCGGGAAGGGGTTTATGGACAATATCTGGCCGTTCTCGTAACTGAATGGGATGCTGATGGTATTGGTGCGTTCGTCGTAAAGGGCCACGATCAGGTTGTAATCACCGATGATCTGCTGGATTTTTGCCAGCAATGCCCGGAAGAAGCCCTGAATGTCTGATGTGGACGAGGTCAACTCATTGATCGAGGCGAGCGCTTCCACTTCGCGCACATGCTTGTCCGTTTGCGCGATGGCACTTGCTTTTTGCAAAGCGATCGAAATCAGGTCTGCCAGGTTCTCATAGGGTTGCAGGGTGGCGCTTGAAAGTGTCTGCTGCCTCGACCCGATCATAATGATCGCATCGATCTGGTTTCGTCCTTTTACAGGGAGAAAGGCTGCGTTTGTCATTTCAAGGTCATGCAAAACATTTTTCAAGGCTTTTGGCAGGGCTGCATCTAGGACGGATGCCGTGGTGGACCCGCGCGACAAATAGACATTGAGTTCTTCAACATCCATTGAAAACTGTTTTTTCATTATATTGAAATCAAAACTGCTTCGGGTTGTGTCTGCACCTGAAAAGATTTTTAATTGATTGTTTTGTACGTGAAATAAGATTACAGGATAGGGAGCAATGCCCAGTATCTGGCTGCTGACGCGCAGTACTTCATCTTCTGTATTGGCTTCTGCAATCATCCGGCTTGACCGGAAGAGGCGTTCAAGTTCCTGAAAGTTGATGTGGGTGGTTTCCAGCAGGCCCGTTGTTTGAATGGCGGCAGCGATCTGACTGGCAAGCGTTTGGAGCATGACGATGGCATCTGGACTAAATGCCCCAGGCTGAGTACTTTGAATATCCAATACGCCCAGTACCAGGTTTCCCAATGAAATCGGGACGCAGGCCTCCGAGCGCGTTTCAGGGAGGAGTTCATTCGCAAGATGAAGCGGGTCTTCCGAAACGTCAGAGGCGATACGTGGTTTATTGTTCGCTACAACCCATCCGATAATGGAGGCGGATCCGACTTCCAGTCTGTATTTTTTCTCGGTCAGACCTTTCGTCGCTGAGCCGTAGCCGGACTTAAAGTCGACGAACTTCCCACCCTTATCGACCATGAAGATGCTTGCCTGATAAAAATCGAATTGTTGAACAAGAAGTTCAACAGTTTTGTTGAGCATGGCATCCAGGTCTGGAATCGTGGTAATACTTTGAGCCACTTCCGCGGCCGTGCGGATCTGGCGCGCCCGTTCATCCACTTTGTTTTCCAGCGAGTGATAGATTTCTCCAAGCTGGTCTGCCATTTGGTTGAAGGAATTTGCCAGCAGGCCGATCTCATCATTACTTTGAACATTTGCCCGCTGATTCCAATCTCCTTCGGCGAATTTTGTTGTTATCGCCGAGAGGGATTTCAATGGCCTGATAACCCTTCTCGTGCCCAATAGCAAAACCAGCCCGATGGCTACTAAAGTGCCAAGAACGAGAAAAATCGTAAAAGGAACAAGGCTGTTGATCTGGCCATACACGGCTGACGAATCGATGGCCAGGACGACACCGCTTTGCATTCCGGGGAAGAACTGCAATTGGGCCAGTGCCTGTCCTTTGTTTGGCAAATTAATATCGAGAGCCACCGGGCTTTCAACCCTTTGGGTCATCAGCCTCGATAGTTCAGATGCCAACCTGCTTTTTGAATTGTCTTCGAATTCGATTGGCTGATAGATTTCATTCGTATCACTTGCGAGAAATTGCTCGTCTGCCAGTATGAAATATATATCCGCATACGATTCCAGACCATTCAAAGGGCGAAGGAGCTGATGAAGATTTTCTCCTTCTGTAATACCGATCAATGTTCCAAGAATGGAGCCGCGTTCCGTTTTATAGTTTACGGCTGTAGTAAGAATAAGTTCGTTCTCGTAAATAGGGGAGAGGCCGTACAGCGCCAGTGACTGACTTTCTTCGATATCAAGAAGGTCAGGGTCGATCACAAGACCCTGCCAGGCATCGTTGCTCGCTACCTTTACAACGCCTTTATTATCCAGCAACAAAAACTCGTTGAACGCGATCGGGTTGCCTGATGCGTCCTTTTCGAGCAGGGTTTTGATGAAGTTATTACGGATATCCTGGAATTGATCGCTTTGCGGGTTGGCGTGCAACGCCATCTCAACCAACACCGAAGCGCCTTCAGCCTCGAATTGTTTTTTTAGGGTATCTTCCCTGGCCTTGATCCCCTGATTAACCAACTCGATCTGATTGGTCAACAGGCTGCCTGACTGGGCAATGGCCTGATCCCTTAAAAGCGTGCGCGAACGAAAATAAGCCGTGCCTGCCATCAAGGCAAGAGGAATAAATGTAAAGACCAAGAGTGTCCGTACGAGAGTCCCTGTCAGGCTGCCCTTGAATCTACTTTTTTTTGAGTCAGGTGTGATCGGCGCTGGATGAGTTGTCATTTATAAAAATTCACGGCTAACTGAACTCCCAGACTGGTTCTCCATTTAAAATTCGGCGAATTTGGTCGGGAAACCGATCGGGGTCAAGCGGCTTTCCCAAAAAACCATCGAACCCGGACTCCTGGGCTTTTTTCATTTGTTCCATGCTGGCCTCAGCCGTCACTGCAACGATCGGCACAGCTTTAAATCGCTCGGATGCGCGGATCTTTTTCAATGCGCCATAACCATCTTCATAAGGCAGGCGAATGTCCATCAGGATCAGATCGAGGCGCGGGAGAGTATCTGCATACTCAACCACCTCATATCCTGAGGTCTTCCATTCACAATGGATGCCAAGGTACCCCAACATGCGGGCAATTAACACAAAGTTTGAAACATTATCTTCGACCACCAGCACTGCTGCATCTTTTGGGATGGTGGGCTTTCGAATCGGCTGAGTGTCGGAAACCGCAGGGGTTTGGTCTTGTTCAGGCATTGGTTCTCCTTGTGATGAAGCGTTCGATCTGCTGGGCGAGCGTATCGATGTCGATCGGTTTCTGAATATACCCATCACATCCCGCTTCAAGTGATTTTTCACGGTCACCGCGCATCACATTAGCGGTTACAGCAAGGATTGGAATCTTGGAAAATTTTTCCATTCTCTTTATTTTCGCCGTTAACGTATAACCGTCCATGTCGGGCATGTTGATATCCATCAGGATCAAATCGACTTTTTCATGTTCCAGCCTGTCTATTGCCTGCGTGGCTTGTGATGCTTCAACAACAGCATAGCCCTCCGCATTTAATACCCTCCGGATCAAATTACGATTGTCTGGATTATCTTCCACATAAAGGATCGTCCCTTTTTCAAATTCAGTCATGGCATGTAATTCTCCGGGCTGAATTTTACTTTTAAAGGCCGCGATACCACCATAACAGCTACCTTACAAATAGTATAGCATAACAAAAAGCCGAGGCAGGCATTTCCTCGGCTGCAGAGCGGGTGGCGGGAATCGAACCCGCGTGTCATGCTTGGGAAGCACGTGTTCTACCACTGAACTACACCCGCGTTATATTGAACTGAATTATAAGCGACGCTGAAAAGGCATGTCAAGCCTGATAATCAGCACGCCTCTTTCTTGACCTTTTACTGGTTGCGTTTCAGGAGCTTGTTCGCCAGCCCGATGATGATCTCACCCGCCTCGCCCTGCGGATTTGCCTTATACAGGTGGTCGAGCGCTTTTTGGGTTTCTACTTCGGAGACTTGCTCAGCGTATGCCTTGCCGCCTTCTTTTTCCAAAAGGTCTGCCATGGCGTCTACTTCATCCACCGAAATGGGACCCTGATGCCAGCGTTCTGCGAACGGACCCTTCTTTTCCAGGGCAAATAAAACTGGCAATGAATTCTTCCCCTCGACCAGGTCACTGGATGCAGATTTTCCAGTGAGCGCTTCATCGCCCCAAATTCCCAAAATATCATCCTGAACCTGAAAGGCAAGCCCGAGATGATATCCAAAGAGCCGAAAATTTTCCATTTTCTCGTCATTCGCGTAGCCAAGTAATGACCCGATATGGGTACATGCAGAGAGTAGGGCAGAGGTTTTGCCTGCGATCATTGGCCAATAATCTTCGATGCTCAGATCGGTACGTTCTTCATAAGACATATCGAGATACTGACCCTGGGTCAATTCAAGACAGCATTGAGACAAAATCTTCGAGGCTTTCACCACCATCTCTGCAGGATAATGCTCAGCCAAATCCATCACAGATTGATTGGCGATGACAAATAATGCATCACCAACATTGATCGCCATGGGCGCACCCCAATTCGCCCAAACCGTTTTTCGACCACGCCGCAGCTCTGAATTATCTTGAATGTCGTCATGTACAAGTGAGAAGTTGTGAATCAGTTCAATTGAACTGGCGGCGGAGACTGCGTGTAGCCAATTTATTTTACCATCTTTTCCTTCTTTATTTTTATCTTCATCAAAACAAGAAATAACCGATAACAAAGTTAAAAGCGGACGAATACGCTTCCCTGCCGCAAACGGCCCGGCACCATCCCCTGTCCAGCCCATATGGTAGGTCAACATCTCGTGAAAGTCTTTTGTCCGCGGCTGATCTAGACGTGCCACCTGCTGCTTCAATTCAATTTCGATCGCATCAAGCATGGATTGTTGTAGGTTTGCGCTCATGATGATTATCCTAATATGGAAAGAGTAGCCAGCTCAGACCGCAGCTGGGCAGGGGAGTGGTAGTGGATCACTTGAAACCCCAATGTGCGGGCAGTCTCAATATTCGCGGCTGAATCGTCGATGAATAAACATTCCTGGGCTGTTCGATTGATTCTCGTGAGGGCTTGTTGGAAGATAGCCGGTTCCGGCTTGACGATCCCGATCTCGCCGGAAATGATGATGTCGTCGAAGAGGTCAAGATATGAATGCTGGCTGCGAATGAGCTCGAACTTTTCGACAGAGAAGTTGCTAAGCAGATACAGCGGCCAGCCCGCCTGTTTCAACTCGTTGACGATCTCGATCGTTCCATCGACTCGGCCGGTGAGACTCTCTTCCCAATAGGTGTCATATGCCTGGATGAGGTCGGCATATTGTGGGAACTGACGCGACAAATCTGCAACACCCACATGGAAGGGGCGCCCAGCGTCTTGTTTTGCATTCCACTCGGCGAAGCGAATCTGCTCGAGAAAACGGTCAACAGCCTCAAGGTCGGGAAAGAAGCGCTCGTACAACTTTCGGGCATCCCAGCCCAGGAGGACGTTGCCAAAATCAAAAATAATGGTGGTGATCGATTGGGTCATGGTCGGGGCTATTTTATCCGAAAGAAACCAAATCTGGCGGTATAATCGCGCGTCTGTATATCAAAGACGGAGAATTATCTTGAGCCGAATCATCAACCCCGAATCTGTAGGAAAAGAAAGAACCCGGTTAACGAAGTGTATTGTGCTGTGCATTCGTGAACTGGCCAAGCAATCTCAGGTGACACCCGATGCGAAGGATCAGGCTGCATTCATTGCCCTGGCCTTGCAGTCCATATCGGAGGGGATCGACGTATCCGTGGTCGCATGGGAGAAGCGCGACTATTGGGTGAAGGCGGATAAGTTCCGCATGGAATGGATGTGGTCGGGACAGTATGCTGCAAAAATGAAAGATGCCGTACTCTCGGACGATTGGGCAACCATCGCCACGCTTATGCCGCCGATCGCGCAGAAATTTGGCAAGGTGGTTATCGCTGAAAACCACCGGCTGGGCAAACCCTGGGCTGGGGCATACAAGTTACTGGCCCTGCACCAAAAACTGTAGAGATAAAAAAACTTCCGAAGTCATCCGCTTCGGAAGTTTTTTTTGTTATTCTACTTTCAGCTTTTCAAGATTTTGTTTTGTACCGTGAAGCAGTTCGATCATCAGATCGCGGATGTGGGGATTGAGGTAATGATGTTCAAGGGTGGACAAGGGAAGGAAGCGCGCACCAGCGACCACATGAATGCAGTTCGATGCTCCGCACAAACAAATGAAGGGTGCGTTCATTTCCCATTCGGTGGATGGGTAGAAGAAGTACAGTTCCTCGCCCTTGGCAATGTCCTTGCAGGCAACCATGGACATGTTCTCTGTATCGAGAATGACATTGGGGTCGCAGGAGTGATTGAGTGCAGCGAGCTTGCCCACATGTGTATGTTTATCGCGCGCGACCTGCACAGTAAAGCGACTCGGCTTATCCATAATATTCTCACTGGGAATATCGCAGATCACTTCTCCCATTTTATAGGCACGCTTTGTCACCAACGTTCTAAATTTATTCTCCGTTCGAATTGCAAGTGTTTCCATTGTTGTTGAAACCATTATTATTTTCTCCTTCGTGCTGATAGTAAACATTATTTATTCGTTTAGTATAGCAACAATGAATTTAATTACAAGAGTTTAGCAAGACTCTATTGATATTTTAAGGTTGAATATAAATTGCTTATTGTATTTCATGCTTGAAGTTTGTAGAATGATGATGTTCATCGAATGCATTGCTGGAGGTGCAATCATGTTGACCCCTATACTGGATATTCCGAAAGATCGAATTGCTCCGCCGGTTGAGAAGGAGACCCGCTTTGCAGTCGTGATGTATGGCGGCGTATCGCTTGCAATTTATATCTATGGCGTTGCCAAAGAACTATATAGCATGGTGAAGGCGACCGCCCGTACTAAGCGTGAGTCAGCAGATGGACAGGGGGAGTATTTGCTTGCTGAAGACCAATTATCCGAAGCGGAAAAAGTTTATCGCCGGGCAGGCAAGGCTCTGGGAACCAAATTCGTTGTGGATATTCTATCGGGCACTTCCGCAGGTGGAATCAATGCTGTCTACCTTGCCAAAGCCCTGGTGAATGGCCAGTCGGTGGACCTGTTAAAGAGAATCTGGCTGGAACAGGGTGATATTGGGAAATTGATAAACGATAAAGACTCAGCCGTCAGCGGGCTTGCATTAAAAGATCCGCCAAGTTCCCTGTTAAACAGCCATCGCATGTACTATCATCTCTTGAAAGCATTGCATGAAATGGATATGGGAAAAAGAATCGAAGCGCCCGACGGGCTCTCGCCTTTTGTGGAGGAACTTGACCTAAACATCACCGCCACCGACATTCGCGGGTTGACCGTGGAACTGCCGGTCTCGAATGCGCATGTTCAGGAAATGCGCTACCGAAATGTCTTTCGATTCCATTACTCGACCATGGATGCCGCCGGTTGGGAGATCGAAGCGGGCAAAGGGGCAGATGAAAACAAAGAATACAGCAATGATTTTACCCAGGCTAACAATCCTCTCCTGGCTTATGTGGCGCGCTGCACCTCATCCTTTCCGTTTGCATTCGAGCCGATGCAGCTCGATGACGTAAAGAACGTGCTGTCGTTGAAGGACTTCAAGCAATTCTATGGTTATGACCCAAAGACCTGGAACGATTTTTTCAAGGATTATGTGAAGGTCGACGATGAATTTTCAAGGCGTTCCTTTGGCGACGGCGGCTACATTGACAATAAGCCGTTCAGTTATGCCACCGAAGCCCTGCTGCGAAGACGAGCAGACCAGCCCGTTGACCGCAAGTTGATCTATATTGATCCATCTCCTGAACATCCAGATACCAGCCCCAATGCCGAAGGGGAAAGACCAGACGCGCTTCAAAATGTGCTGGCGGCGCTTCTTTCCATTCCAAGATATGAACCCATTCGCGAAGACCTGGAAAAAGTGATCGAACGAAACCGGCTTATTCAGCGCGTGAATGAAGTCATCAGCCATATTGACTTCGTCCCACGCTTGAAGAAAGGCGTGAAGAATTGGCAAAAAGACCCGATCCTGTGGGCGAATAAATATTTCGACAAAGAACTGCTCGACTGGTTCGGCATCAGTTATGCAACCTACCATCAACTGCGGGTGGCCAGTGTGGTGGAAAATTTACAGTCTGCCATTCTGCGGGCCTTCAATTGGGAGGAGGTTGGAACCGGAGCCGAGGATTTTCACTCCCTTATTGAAGGTTGGCGGCGTGAGTACTATTCCATCGATCCGAACATGGCAGAAACGCATTGGTCCGAAAACGACATCCTGTTCCGTTTGGACACCACCTGGCGGATGCGCCGCCTTGTGTTCCTGCAAAACATCATCAACAAGCTGTTGAAGGCGGCATATCCACATGGTGAGAACATAAAAGAACGGGAGAAGGCCGTTAGCGAGGCGAATCAGATCCTTATCGTGAGCGGCATTAAAGATGACATTGATTCTCTGGATGCGGAAGCCCTCCGCAGGGAACTAACCAGCATCAAGCGGGAACTCAACGATGCATACGGGCATTTGCGCGCAAGAGGCAGAAAAGTGCGCTCGCAGTCTTTAATGGCAAGAACCCCCAGCGATGAACATCTGAAGAATTTTGTGAATGAGTTGACCGCGTTGAAAAAAGCCCTTGAAGCGCCTGTTGACAATCTTAAAGGAAAGTCGTACCTGAACGAACTGGCAAGAGAGTCGCGTGAAGTTATTGCAACGGGCTCAACACCAACGCCTGCATTATCGGATGTGCTGGAACAGATCGAAAAAACAACCAGCGCCCTTGCAGAGCATCTGCCAAACAAGGAACGCAGGGGATATATCTGCCAGACGTTATCGTTCGTGGGCAGAAAGATGAAGGGTGCGATCGGCAGCAAGCCGGGCAAAGCCGGAGGGAAGGATAATCGTACGCTTGTTCAACGATGTCTGTCCTACTATAACGACTCATTCGAATATTACGACATGTTGATCTTCCCCATCTATTATGGAACCGACGTGGGCGAAAGCGATGAAGCCGAGATTATTCGCATCAGCCCGGAAGATGCCGACAGCCTGCTCAATGAGAGGCGCAAGGCCGAGGGCAAACTAGCCGGGACGACCCTTGCCAACTTCGGCGCTTTCTTTGCCATGGAATGGCGTGAAAACGATATGTTGTGGGGCCGACTGGACGCTGCGGAGTGCGTCATCAAAGCCCTCATGCCGGAAGGTGACGAACGCAAAACGCTCATTCATGATGTGCAAGCCGCGATCCTTCAGGAGGATCTAACGCCAAGGGATGAGGCGGCGGTTTATCAGGCAAAGGCCAAAACAGAAAAAGCTGAAAAAGAAAAATTGCTGACCGGTAAACTAAAAGACCATTATGAATTGAAGGAAGGAGAGACAGCCGCCCTCCAACAGATATTGGCCCGCCTCGCAACTCCGGGGAAGTTGATTCAGCTCTTCAGAGATCAATACCAGGTTGACAGAGGCTTCCCACCCAGAGACACGTTGATAGTGGGCTCACGCGCACTGCGAGTGTTCGGGAACCTATTGAACGGACTCTCGAACACCCACAAGCAATTTTCCACCCCGGCCAAGTGGCTGACCTCAGCAAGCAGTATCTTTGCGGGCATCCTGGCAGTTGCCCTGCCAAACTCCTTTGGAAATTTCCTGGTGGCGGGATATTGGGTCTGGCTGCTATATATCTTCGAACTTCTGCTGGTGGGGGCAGGTTTGTTGTTTGGCTCTCCGGCCTTGAATCAGATCGGCGTGGCTTCTTTGATCGTTACATTCCTGGCACACCTGACCTTGACAGTCTTCAACAACCGGCTCTCCGGGAGATCAAAATGGATCCGCTTTCCGCTGCTTGTGTTGATCGGCATTCTTGGAATCGGTCTGCTTGTGGCGGTGGTCTTCCTGATCTATATGGGTTTGTTGGCACTTGGAGCTCTGCCCCTGCCAACTGGCGGGATCGGTGAATGGCTGGGCGGGTTGATCCGTCGTTGACGTTGGGCTACTGCGTGGTTCTCAAGGCAGACGAAGCTTTTGTCTTCTTGAACTTCATCCAGTAGGCAGCCATCTTTGCAGCTGCTAATTGCCTGCGCAGGTGCGACCAGCGCTTCCATGCGCGGACTGCATCCTGTTTTTTGGCGTGATAGTCCGCAAAAAGGGATCTTTGATAGATGCGCGTCAGATCAGCCGCGTTCTCTTTTAAGAGATCGAAAGGCTTTCTTGAGCCTGCCTCAAGTTCATTTGCGATCTCCATGATCGTATCGAGATATTCAGAAGATGTGCCGGAACGTTCCCATGCGCCGACGAGCGGACGGCCAGCGCGGTAAAAGTTTTGGTAGATGCGATGAATGGCAAGCGCGGGCTCCAGGCGGAGAAGCCGCCAGGGTTGAATGACGGCGTAGTAGAGATAAACCAGGACAATCAGACCGATGACAGGCGAAAGCCAGATCAGGATTCGTTCCAGCCTGAAACGAGTCAATAACCTGGCAGCGGATTCTTGATCCTGCGGGTATGGTGAAATGGATGGTTCTTCGCTCTGCCGGTCGATCATCGGCAGAGAAGCGGTCGGTTCGAACTCAACCCAGCCGACCCCGGGGAAATAGACCTCCGCCCAGGAATGGGCGTTCAATTCGCGGACGATATATTGCGCGCGTACCGCATCGTAGCTGCCGGGGGAATACCCGGAAACAAAACGGGCTGGCAGACCGTTGAAGCGCGCCAGCACGACCATGGCCGTGGCATAGTAATCGCAGTAGCCTTTTTTGAGGTCAAAGAGAAAATAATCGGTCACGTCCTGGCCGGGCGGGGGAGCGGGGACTTCCAAATCGTAGGGGTAATTCTTTCGAAGATAGGTCTCGATGGCTTGAGCCTTGTCGTATGAATTATCGACTCCTTTGGTGATATCAAGCGCAAGGCTGCCGACTCGGGCCGGGATATCATGTGGGAGGGCAAGATAATGATCAAGAATGGCTTCGGGATATTCCGTGGATGCCGAGCGTAATTGAGCAATGGTGGGAGTGGGAACATACGCCTCGGCATGATAGGACACAGCCTCCAGCGAGGCGGAAAACATATCGGCCTGCATCAAAACCATCTGGTCAGCGAACAGGTCTGAGGTTGGGCGGAGGCGCCAATGGGCAGTGAAAGGCATGTCGACGCTGAACAAGGTCGCGCTCCAAAACAGTCGGCCTTCCGGCTGCAACATATGTACATCCATTTTGATCAGGCGATAATCGTTCAACAGACCGGGAAGCAACGGCGTATTGGCAGGGACATTTTGCCTGCTGACAGTGCTTGTGCCCCAACCCGTGAGCAGGTAACGATCGTAGACGACGCTGCGCCAGTAATAACGCGGCGCGGGTGCGGGAAGCATTTCATTTGGCATCGGCGGAAGCTCACCGGTACGGATCGTCATGACGATCTTTTCTGAGTTGGCATAGCCGCCTGTAAGCAAATGCTCGCGCGGCATGGACGGTTGTTGTGTGGCCGCGGGCCGGGGCGATGCGGGCGGTCTTTGAACGCCAAGCATTTCAGCCGCAGGATTCTCACGCCTGCGCAGAAGCTCAACGATGTCGTTCCATGAAAGCGAAGGCGTCATGGCCGCCAGGGCGGTGAAGGTCAACGTAATCAGAATCACAGACAAGCCAATGTCAACCGGAAGGCTCTCGGAAAAATCGACGCGGTTCTTTTGCCAGAATATGGTGTGGGTTCTGTAATGCCAAAGGCCCATCAGCAAAAACAGGATGACAAACATCGCCAAAAGATGTTCGACCCGTCTTTCGCTGTATGACGTTACAAGAGTCAGCAAGGTCAATGCGGGCAGCAGCGCAACCAGAGCCTTGCGCTTTTCAGTGAACCACCCGGCCCAGGCAGAGACAAGCCAGTGAATCAGAACCCAAAACAGACTGCGAATGAGCGTGTCGTTGACTGCTGTGCTTGTATTGAAACCGCCCAGCCAGCTTTGCAGGCGAGCCCACAAGACCGCAGATGCTGCAGCGATGACCGCCCATGCCTCTTGAATGGCGGATGTGTCTATGGGCGAGTCAGATCGGATGGCGGGGAGAATCTGCTTCAACGTGGAGAAGGATGCAGCAAAGAGATCCAGCAACGGCTGAGTCAGACGCGCGCCAAGAATCCAGATAAAGAGGAGACCCAGCGCCGCGATCCCCGCCGATGCCTGAATCCCGTTTCTTTGAGTTTTGCTCCAGCCCAAGCCGACGGCTGCGGCAGCGAGACAGACGAGGAAAAGTTTTTGCGTATCTATAATGTCTGGCACAGAGGCGGCGATGCCGGAGGGCAGCACGCCAAGTGCGGCAGTGACAAGTAGAATGCCGACCGCATCCGCAGTAAAGAGAGGACGCATGAGACGCAGGATCATCCCAGGCCCTTCCAATCGGCAACCGGTTTGTGGACGGGGATGGCCTTGCCGGTCGCTGTAACGCGCCACTCCCATTCGCCCTCGTGCCCGGGACGGATGCCTTTGTTATCGAGCAATTCACTGGGGATGATGTGACAACGCAGGCCAAGCGATTGAAGCGTGGACGAGATGGGTTGAAGTTCGGCATGACCGCCAAAGGTGTTGATGTCGAGCAGGAAAACCGTGGGCAGAATGCCGCGGCGCATGAGCGGAATGAGGGATTCGATCCAGGATGAATCGGAGGAGGCGGTGATGATGAGCAGACTACTGCGCCGGCCCAGTGACTTGCTGGTGCGCTCCAGAAATTCCTTGAGGGAGTGTTCAGATGGAGAAGCCACAGCCAGGGCTTTGAGCAGGGCGCGCGCTTGATATTCGTTGCGGCGTGGAATGTGCCAATCTGGCGCATGGCCGTTGATGGCGAGCCCAACCGAATATTCCTCGCTGAGTCCTTGTGTGATGAGCGAAGAGGCGAGAATGACGGCGTGTTCCTCGGTGGAGTGGGAGCCTGTGCCGACTTGAGAATGCTTGTACAGGTCGAGCAGAATCCACCAGTCTCCGGCGTGGGTGCCATCGAACTCGCGGACGTAGAACTTGTTCCTGCGCGCGGTCGTGCCCCAGTGAATGAGTCGCATGGGGTCGCCGGGAACCATTTCGCGGGTGAAGGAGGCGTTGATGGTTTCTTCCAACGAGCGCGGATTTGGCCTGCCTTCGCCCGCCCAGCCGCTGGTGAGCACTTCGAAGCGCGGCAAAGAGACGACAGGCGGCATGACCACCAGTGTGGATGAAGAAGGGTCTTTTAGGGTGAGGGTGTAAATGCCGAAGGGATCGCCGGTTTCGAGGGTCGTGCCACCGAGGGTGAAGACCCCGCGGCGTGTGCATTGAGAGGTGATCTTCCATTGGGAGGTGCTATTGCCTTCCACGCCAATGGCGACGGATGCATAGTGATCGGGAAGGGTGGAATGATCCTGTACGGAGACCCAGACGGCAGGCAGGCTGAATTGGTCGGTGAGGGTGAAACGTTCTTCGAGTTTATCTCCCACCTGTGCCCAGCCGAAGCGCATTTCACGTTTGAAGTGGAGCGAACTGGCCAGCCCGCGAACCCACCAGAGACAGAAAAGCCAGGTGCCGCCAATACCAATAAAGAGTATGACCCACACGCGGGAGGGGTCTAGGATTTGCATGAACAGTGCAATTGCGGCAATGACCGGCAGGACTTTTGCGTTCAACCGTAGAGCGGGTTTCATACTGGGAATTATAGTACTGCACACCTGCCTTGGCGGGCGGTGCCAGGGAGCTTCAGCTTGTGAATTACCCGCTACTGGACAAAGTGAACTTTGTCGTACCGCTAGAACATTGAAAGCTGACTTGCCATGCGTTTGCCGTCTAGTAAGACATACGGTGCGGCGCGCTCGGCGATGATGCCTAGTTTTTTCAGGGCAGAGAGGTCACGCAGTTTTTGAAGCCGCCGCGCGGAGAGGATCGCATCTGCGCCTTTCATGCCGACGCCGGGAATCTTGATGAGCTGTTGCTTGTCAGCCAGGTTCACTTCGATCGGAGCGTGGATCAAGTTCATTTGCGCCCACGCCAGCTTCGGGTCGGTGTGAAGCGGAAGGTTTTCATCCGAAGCAAAGGGCAGGTCTTCGAGTTCAAAGCCATAGTCACGTAACAAGAAAGATGCCTGATATAGGCGATGCTCGCGCATGGGATTCACGGCGGCTTTGTTTTCGAGGGGCGTATCAAGAATGGGGTGGAAGGCGGAAAAATAAGCACGTTTGAGGCGGACGTTCTTCATCAGCCATTGGGTGGTGTTGAGCAGTTCGAGGTCGCTTTCGTCGGAGCCGCCTGCTACAAACTGCGTGACCGTGCTGGGATATTTGCCGTTCCAAAATTTATGGGCAGGGACCGTGCGGCGAATCTCTTCCACCCACCGGAGCGGTCGCATGAGTTCTTCGATGAAAATTTTATGCGGTGCGAGTTTGGCGAGGCGTTCGGTGCTGGGCGCTTCGAGGTTGACCGAGACGCGGTCGGCGAGCTGCATGGCGCGATAGACCTGATCCTTCTCGGAGCCGGGCATGATCTTGAGATGCAGATAGCCTTTGAAGCTGTGCGTTTTGCGCAGGATGTGGGCGGTGTCGAGCAGCTTGTCCATGGTGCGGACGCCTCCGGCTGCAATGCCGGAGCTGAGAAAGACGCCCTGAGCGAAGCCACTCTGATTCATTTTGCTGAACAAGCCTGCGAACTCATCGGGCTTGAAAGTGGCGCGGCGAAAATCCCGCCCGGCGCGGAAGGGACAGTAGTAACAGTCTCTCTCACACGCAGAAGAAAGCAGGGTCTTGAGGAGTTTGATGCTTTTGCCGTTCGGCAGTTGCGCCGGGTGGACGAAGGCGGCACGTTGTTCCCGTTCGGTAAACTCAGGGCGAGCTTTTGGGGAGTAACAGCCCGGTTTCGATGGCTCGGTGGTGGTCTCGATACGTCCCTCGCTACCGCT
The DNA here is from genome assembly GCA_016789225.1 of Anaerolineales bacterium. Taxonomy (GTDB): domain Bacteria; phylum Chloroflexota; class Anaerolineae; order Anaerolineales; family Villigracilaceae; genus Villigracilis. Next base: position 2,670 of record JAEURI010000103.1, on the reverse strand, counting down.
CGGGACTACTCGACCACCGGGGGCAACTGAAACGCGCGATTCCTCGGCGTGTTCCAAGGTCATCTGGCTGGAGAGTTCGACGAGGGTGTCGAGGGCGTTCATAGTTTAATTATAGAACATTTATTCTAAATCCGCAATGCACTTGGAATTAATAAGTAACCACGAAGGCCCAAAGTCACTAAGCCACTAAGAAATGCGTTTTACCGAAATGGGCGAGTTATAATCGGCAAATGCAATTCACCCGCATCGCCATGATCGCCCGCTGGAAGCCCTTGCATTTGGGGCAGGCGGCGGTCTTGCGCGCCTTGTGCAATGGGGCGGGGCATGCCCTGATCGGCGTCGGCTCGTCCAACCGTTACAACCTGCGCAATCCCTTCACCCTGGCTGAAACCGAGTCCATGCTCAGGCTGGCGCTTCCTGACTTCACAAACTACGAGATCATCCCCGTGCCCGATCTGGACGACGGTCCGCGTTGGCGGGCGATGGTGAAGGAAATGTTCGGAAGCCTGGATGCCTTCGTGACGGATAACCCCTATGTGGCGAATCTAATGAAGGACGATTACCGCCTCATGCGACCCGTGGACTGGCTCGACCCATCGGAGCATCTGCGCATCGACGGAACGACCGTCCGCGTGCTGATGGCAAATGGGGAAGGCTGGCAGGACTGGGTCCCGCCGCGAGTCGCGCAATTCATCGAAGAGAACAAACTGGATGAACGCTTCCGGCGCGAGTTCGGGTTGGAGACGTTGGCGATGCAGATACGGACGATGGACGGTTGACGATAGCAGACGACGGACCATGGACGATGGAAGAACTGTCATGGTCAATGGTCAATGGTCTATGGTCGATTTTATTCACACAAAGGAGAAGTGAGAAATGTATTCATGGGATGAAGATACCAGCGCGTGGTACGGTTCGGCAAAATATGCGTACGCCCCAACAGCCGCGCCGAAGCGGGCCGTCTCTGCCGAGCGGGCCAAGGCGGCAGGTCCGCGCACGTATCAGGGACGCACGGGGCCGAACGAGAAGATCATCGACGCGAAGAAGAGCATCAGCACGCAGTCGAAGAATCCGCTGATCGTGGCGATCGACGTGACCGGCTCGATGGCGAACTGGCCTTTTGAAATTTTCGACCGCCTGCCTTTGTTGTACAACACGCTCTCGCAATACCGCCCAGATGTGGAAATTTGTTTTGCCGCCATCGGCGATGCTGGTGTGGACCGCTGGCCGATCCAGGTGACGTCCTTTGCGAGCGGCTTCGACCTGGAACAATTGCTCGGCTCGCTCTACGGCGAAGGCGGGGGAGGGGATGCGCCCGAGTCGTATGGTCTGTTCGCGCGCTGGGTCAACACGCATGTGGAAATCCCCAATGCCGAAGAGCCCCCGTTTCTGATCGTCTTTGGCGATATCACCATGCACCCAAAGGTTTATGGAAAACAGATCGAGCATTATCTCGGCGACAAAGCCGGCGACTTCGACGCCATCGATGAATGGCAAAAGCTGACCCGGACGTGGAACACCTGGTTCCTGCGCCGCCCAACAGGCAAGAAAGGTGACCAGGTGGACGAGCAATGGGGCAAGGCCATCGGCGCGCAGAAGATCTTCCACATCGAAGACGAACAACGTGCCGTGGATTACGCCATGGGCCTGGTCGCCCGTTCGTGGGGCTACTTCGGCGACTTCCAGAACAACATGCGCGCGCGTCAGGACGAGAACAAGGTCAAGCAGATCAGCAAGCCGATCGAGATGATCTGTCCACGCTGCGGTGCGCCCATCCCGGTCAATGCGGATGGGATGTTCAAGTGCGGCTTCTGCGGGACGACGTTGAAGTTGTAAATGATACGGTAGGGGCGGGGTAACCCCGCCCCTACGAGATTAACTATGAAGCTCTCCGCCCTCGTCACCATCCCACCCTACGCCTCGTTCATCGATGAAGTGGCTGCGCATCCCATCGTGAGCGGGCTGCGGCTGAATACAGTCATGCCATTGAAGGAGTCACATCGTAAGGTGTTGGAGCGGCTCTCGAAAATAAAGGCTACTCCCCGCAGCGTCTTCGCCGCCGGGGACGGCGGTGAGAGCTTTATGCCGTTATGGGTGGATTTGAAAGGTCGTCAACTACGCGTGACGGAACCTGCCCTGCCGCCGTTTACGGAAGTGAAACTGAGTCACGCTGTCCGCGTCAGTACGCCGGTGGATGCCTATTTCTCGGACGGTAATGAGCGCGTCCGTGTGGCGGCGGTGGATGGAAAACGACTCATCCTCGAAGACGGTCCGCGCCGCATGGTGGGACCGGGCGAGTCGGTCAATATTATTCATCCGTCGCTAGAGATCGAAGGTACTCTCACCGAAACCGACCGCGCTTATCTCGCCGCGATGAAGGAACTCCGGCTGACGAAGGTGATGCTTTCGTATGTCGAATCCGCGGCGGATGTGGATGAAGTGAAGAGTCTGCTGCCGAATGCTGAGGTCGTCTCGAAGATCGAGACGCAAAAGGGGTTGGACTATGCGCGCAAGGAAAAATCCAGGCACGGTCAACTCATGGCGGCGCGCGGCGACTTGTATGTGGAGGTGTTGCAGCCGCATAAGATCATCCCGGCCTTGAAGACCATCATTCAAGCCGACCCGAAGGCCATCGTCGCCAGCCGCATTTTGGATTCCCTCGCATGGACG
>JAEURI010000062.1 GCA_016789225.1 Anaerolineales bacterium | reverse complement strand
TGCGAGCCGAGATACAGGCGCGAGATGCCGATCATGAGGATCAGAAAAATACATATCGCCCTAAGCCAAACCTGTTTGCGATTCGCAGCGATGATGCCCCAAACACTCATCGCATTCTGCGCATGGGCAGATGGAATGCCGAAGGAGACTTCGGGCCACAACGAGCGGACATGTGAACTCACCCAATAAGGGCGCGGACCCGCAAAGGCGGCCTTGCCAATCGCGTTGAACATTGCGCTCGTTCCTAAAATGAATCCCACTCGTATGCCAAGGGCGGAATCGATGCTCCAATAAATTAAGGGCAGTACCAGAAAGAAAAATTCTTCGGTGCCGAGCTGGCTGAAAAAATTCATGGGAACGATCAGCCAATCGCCCAGGCTTTGAAATGCGATCACAAGAGCGATACCGTTATCAATAAGGGTCTGCATATAGTCCTCCAGTAGGGTTTTTGGCGCTCTGCAATTGACGAAGCAGTGACCCTCATTGTACACTCAACAAATGGAAAAGACATCCTCACGCTGGTGGGACATTCCCTCCGCATTGATCCTGTTCCTTGCCGTTCTATTCTCTGCCTGGCGATTGCAAACCACAGATTGGACCGAAGGATTGGGGCATGTTCGCAATGTAGCCATCGCGGGGTTTATCGTGGGGTTGGCTCTGGGGCAAAGCCGTTTTCAGAAACGCGGAGTATTCTGGCTAACCTTGGGATACATGCTGGTCACATTCATTTGGCAATGGCTGAGGGCAATCGGCTTCAATGAGAGTGAGACTTATCTTGGCGATCGATTGCTAATTCTTTTTGGAAGGCTGTTCACAGATCTGAAGGAACTTTCCTCCGGCCGGTCTGTCGAAGATCAGTTCTTCGTGATGATGCTCTTGTGTATTCCATTTTGGTTTGCCAGCCTGTATGGCGGCTATCAATTGACCCGCCATGCGAGCTTCCTTGCCTCCGTACTCCCGAACGGCATTCTGATGTTCCTGATTCATATCTATCATTACACCACCAGGGACTATACATGGATGATCGGTGCATATTTGTTCCTTGCCCTGATGCTGTTGAGCCGCCAAAAATATCAGATCGACCGCAGAAAATGGTCGCTGGAGCGTGTGCAGGTCTCAAGCGATAGCAGTATCGACATTACCAACACGACTGTCATCGTGGCCGCGGCTTTGGTAGTACTGGCCTGGGGGGTTCCATATGTTCTTCCTTCCACTGCAAATGGGAGAGAGTTCTGGCAAAATACCTCGCGGGAATGGTTCTCAGGTGACAGGTTCGAGAAAATGTTCGCCTCGGTTAATAAAGAAAGCCAGCCCATACCGCGCAACTTCCAAACGCAAATGTCACTCGGCGTGCGCGTGCCACAAAGCGACCTAGTGGTCTTTCAAGTCTATGTTCCCTCCAGCGCGCAGGACTTCCCCCGGCTATACTGGCGCGGCCAGGTCTTTGACCACTATGAAAATGAAAGCTGGCAGACCACGGGCCGGGAAGAGATCCGAAAAGATTCCTCAGGCGGCGATTTCGATGTGCCTGACCTGGAAAACCGAGAACGACTGGGGTTCACCTTCGATGTGTTCGTGGACGGTCAGATCATTTTGTATACGCCTTCCCAGCCCATATGGGTCAACCATGATTCCATTTTGCTGCATTCCAAATTGAGCGAAGATACCGAGGAAGATGACCCCATTCTGGATGTGATGGCTCTGCGCGCCTCCCCCAACCTGGAAGCGGGAGATGTTTACCGCGCAAGCGCCCTGCTTGCCGACCCGATCATCCCGGAATTACAGCAAGCCGGAGAAGACTACCCGGAGTGGGTAACGGAAAAATATTTGCAACTGCCCGCGGATTTTTCACCCCGCATCCGCGCCCTTGCAAATGAGATCGCAGCTCCATACGATACCCCGTATGACAAGACCTCCGCCATCACGGAATATCTGCGCAATACCATCACCTACGCAAGCACCATCTCCTTCCCGGATGAATCGGTCGACCAGCTTGAATACTTCCTTTTCGAAAGTCAACGCGGATTTTGTAATTATTCCGCCAGTGCTGAAGTGTTGATGTTGCGTTCCATCGGCATTCCGGCACGGCTGGCGGTAGGATACGCCCAGGGCGAGCCGAATCTACAGAACAGTATCTATGTAGTGCGTGAACGTGACCTGCACGCCTGGCCTGAAGTTTATTTCCCCGGCTACGGTTGGATCGAATTCGAGCCGACAGGAAACCAGGACCCGCTGGATCGGCCCGAGGAACGCGAAGTCATCCCTGAAACAGTCGCCACGCCCAGCAATCCCATCCGTCAATTGCCGCTTGGTGAAGAGGAAACCCCACCCATCGACCCGCTGACTCTGGAGAAGCCTTCCTTTACCTCTACATTAACTCGCTTCACATGGGTGCTTTATGTGTTGGGCGGAGTCTTGTTCGTCCTGACGGTGATCTTCCTTAAGCAACGTTATGCGCCCAACGTCAGCTTTGCTTTCATGTTGAAGCGCGCCATTGAGCGTAGCGGATGGGATGTCCCTGCATGGCTGAACCGCTGGCTTGTGTTCGCCAATCTGCCGTCCATTGAACGCTATTTTCATAGTGTCAACGCCAGCTTGGGCTGGTTGGGACGACCTCAGCCGGTTCACGCCACTGCAGCCGAGCGCGCAAGAGCCTTGCAAAAACTACTTCCAGCCGCATCCGATTCCATCGAAGCGCTGTTGGTTGAACATCAGTCCCAGCTCTTTCGTCCACAAGGGGGCAGTGAATCGACCGCGCGCCGCGCCGCATGGGACATTCTTTACAAAACTGCGCGGGAGCGACTCAATCTCTCTGCAGCTGAATAACTCAGCCACAATACAAAGAAAAAATCGTTAACATCCCCTAAAAGCAAATATCAAAATTCATCCATCTTGGGATACAATTGGCGTGAGGCACAGGAACTACTGGTACCCCACTATGTCCAATACCACCATTACAAGAACGGTCTACGAACAGCTCCAAACACTCGGCGGCCTGGCTGGAAAGCTTCGCGCGGACCTGGATGCCAGTAAGTTAAAGGTTTCCAAGGACACGCTCGATCAATTGCAGATCATGCAATCGATGCTGGAACAGATCAGCAGCAAGGTCGACTCCTTCCAGCGCGAGCACAGCAACATGCTGGCTCTGGCCGAAGTGGGCCAGGTGATCAATTCCTCGCTCGAGATCGACGAGGTGCTGCGCTTCGTGATGGACAACATCGTGCGCCTGACCAAGGCCGAACGCGGCTTTTTGATGCTGCGCAACGAACAGGGTGAAATGGTAGCGCGTGTGGCGCGCAACTGGGAAATGGAATCGATCAACTCAAATGAGAAGAACGTCAGCAGCTCGGTGGTGCAGCGCGTGATCGATACCGGCGAGTCGGTCATCACCACCAACGCGCAGGAAGACAAACGTTTTGTAGGGCAGGAAAGCATTGTGGCCTTCAACCTGCGTTCCATTTTATGCGTGCCGCTCAAAGTAAAGAACGACCTGATCGGCGTCATTTACGCTGACAACCGCATTCGCGCAGGCATCTTTGCCGAAACCGAAAAAGACTTGCTCGAAGCTTTCGCAAACCAGGCTGCCGTTGCCATTGACAATGCGCGCCTGTTCTCTTCACTCAAACACACCCTCGAAGAAGTGACCGCCCTCAAGAATCTGATGGATAACGTCTTCGCCTCCATTGCCAGCGGCGTGATCACGGCGGACATACAGGACAAGGTGACGCTTGCCAACCGCGCAGCTGAAACCATTCTTGGCGCTTCGAATCAGAACATCGTCGGTCATAACCTTAACGAAGCGCTTGCTTCTGTTTCCGGTGAGCTGACCCCGCATCTGACAGAGGTTCGCAACACCGACAAAGCCATCGTGGATTTGGAGATCAGCCATAAGATGCCCAGCCGCGGCAACGTGGACTGGCGCTTGAATCTCTCTCCGCTTAAAGACGCGAGCCAAAAAACTCAAGGCGTGGCAATCGTTTTGGACGACCTCACAGAACGAAAGAAGTTGGAGGCGCAGCGTCGACTCTTCGAGCGTATGGTCTCTCCGGCTGTCATCGAACAGCTCGATCCGAACAGTTTGCAACTCGGCGGCAAACGCACCGAGATCACTGCCATCTTCGCAGATATCCGCGGGTTCACCACCTACAGCGAAAGCCTCGCGCCGGAAAAACTGGTGAAGGTGCTTAACCTGTATCTGGCTGCCATGGCAGATGCGGTATTGGCCCAGGAAGGCACGATCGATAAGTTCATGGGCGACGCCATCATGGCCTGGTTCAACGCCCCCATTCCTCAGCCCGACCACACCTTGCGCGCCGTAAAGACCGCGCTTGCCATTCGTGATTCAGTCGAGAAGCTCTATACAGAACTACCCAAGGAATCGCATCTTTCCTTTGGCGCGGGCATTCACTTCGGCGATGCGGTCCTCGGTTTGATCGGCACCGAGAAGCGGCTCGAATACACCGCCATCAGTGATACGGTCAACACTGCCAAACGCCTGCAGGAAAATTCCGCGAAGAATCAGATATTGCTCAGCAAGGATGCCTACGAACGCGTGAAAAAGGAAGTGGATGCCAGGCCGGTTGCGGAAATTTCGGTCAAAGGTAAAGCCAAGCCAATTGAGGTGTATGAGGTATTTGGTTTAAAGTAACAAGATATAAACGAGTGATAAGAGGCTTTCGGAGCGAGGAGTTTCGAGAGCCTTTTGGTTTAAGTAACTGAGGACTGATCACTTCCCGCTACTCAACTATTCAACTCCCCCGCCAACTCAACAAACCTCACCACACTCTCCATCCCCCTTTCGATCGGCTCCACATCCACATACTCTTCCACAGTATGTGCGCCGCCGCCGGTGGTAATTCCCAGCACAACAGCAGGGATATTCTGACTCAAGGGAATATTCGCATCGGTCGAACCGGCGGTGAGGGCAGCGTCGATTCCCTGTTCCTGCACACATCGGATGGCGAGCTTTACAAAATCATGCTGCGCCGATATTTCTCCCGCAGGCCGTTCACCGATCACCTCGGCCTGAATCTTAACCCCTTCATGGCTCCAATGGATCAAAACATCCTCCACTTGTGAAACGAGCCTGGCAAGCACAGCCGGGGCCTCGGAGCGCAAATCCAATTCGCACTTGGCCTCCGCCGCCAGCACATTTACTCCGGTGCCGCCGTGAATGGTACCCACGTTCATGGTCGTGCGCGGCTCACGTGGCAATGAAATGGATGTCAGTTGAGTCACCAGTGCGGCAAGCTCATGCACTGCCGAGGGTTGGCCATAGTCTGACCACGAGTGCCCGCCCCGGGTCCGCGCTGTGATGCGATAGCGTCGCACCCCGATCGCGCGATGATAGACGTGTCCCAGTGCCAGCCCTTCCAGCACGAGATAGCCCAGGTCATCTGCACCAAAGCGCTCCACCACGCCGCGCATTCCGCGCAGGTCACCCAGTCCTTCCTCGCCCACATTCGCCACGAGCCACAAATCATGCTTCAACTGAATGCCACGCTCGCGCAGAGCCCAGACAATGCCAAATAACGAAGCGACCGCGATGGAATTATCCCCGATACCCGGACCGAAGACCTTGCCCGCTTCCTTCTTAATCTGCAAGTTGATACTCAACGGGAAGACCGTGTCCAAGTGGGCGGATACGATCAACGCCCTGGCCTTTTTCAATTTCCCAGGCAAACGTGCATACACATTACCCAACGAGTCCATTGAAACATCTTCGAGGTTCTCTTGGATAAAAAGATCGCGCACGAATTCACCGCGCTGCCCCTCTGCAAAGGTCGGCGCTGCGATCTGTTGGATCTGAATGGCAAGGTCGAGAATTTTGTCTGAAAGAGTCATATCGATGTATCCGTAATAAATGATGTGTGATGTTTGCCTGACAGCGACTTAAACTTCCCTGGCCATTTCTGTCAACGCATGCAAGCGGGCCTTCGCTAGGCCAGGCAAAACCTCCAGTGGGAAGAACGGCCCCACTCCCTCCACCTTGAGCGAAGCGGAGATATTCCCATACAGAGCCGCCATGAGCGGGTCGTTCGTGCGCTGAAACCCGGCCAGGAACCCGCCGCAGAATGCATCACCCGCGCCGGTAGGGTCGGCCACTCGCGAGGAATAGGCGGGAATTTCATAACGATGCTTGCCCACTGAATCATATACAAGCTGGCCAAGCGGACCGCGCTTAATGACAACGATCTCCGGACCATGTTCACTGACCTTTTGAGCCATCTCCCACAGGTCATGCGTCTCACCCCAAAAGAGGGCTCGCAATTCCTCCTCCGAAGGATGAAAGGCGGTCAGGCCCTGCAGCACCAGACGCAGTTCGCGCCACATGACAGGCTTCATATAACTGGGGTCGGGATCCAGGCAAATGGTCTGGTCCGAGCCGCCTTTAAAGAGGCTGACCATTTGGCTCTGGCTGGTAAAGTCGAAGGGACAGATATGCACATGGCGGATGCTCCGATATCCATTGGGAACATCCAAAGCAGCCGGGGCAAGCGGTTCTGTTTCACGCGGGTCGTTTCCATTCTCGCGGGGATGATAGCCAAGCAGAGATTTGGGGAAGGTCAACTGTCGCCGCGCAAAGTGTGAAACCGCATTGGTAAAACTACGTTCGTTCGCTTCGGTATAGGCAATGAAGCGGCGCATATCAACCTGCTCGATCTCAGAGACCACACGAACCCCGGAAATATCCAGACCGCGTTCCTTCAAGGCAGCCAACCAATCCTGTGGGTAGTCTCGGTTCACCCGCGCGATCAGGCCAATACCGGCATCCCAAACGATCAACCCGCCCGCCGCATACAACAGGTCACCGCCTGGTTCATTCAGGATGGGCTCCCCGGCGGGCGGCAGGAGATAATCTCGCGCGAGTTTCCCGGCAATGGCAAAGGTCGGTATCATAGGGAATCAACAACAGGTAGGAGGTTTATTTGGTTTTCATCCACGCAGGTTTTTTCACAGCCACTTTTTTATAAATGGGACAGTCCGGCTGGTGCGCGCCGGGAAGATAGCCGGTGGACATGAGGAATTCATTTACGATCTCGCCGCCTGTAAAAATAAATGTGCGCTTGAAGACCTTTACCCATTCCTCTTTCGTCAATGGATGATGCGCATCCAGCCAGCCTTTGAAGGAACCATATTCCTTTTTCAACTCCAATATCTTTTGGGCATTAACGATGGCCGCATTGACCTTCAAGCGATTGCGGATGATACCGGCGTCGGCAAGGAGGCGGGCTCGCTCCTTTTCCGAATACCGCGCCACCTTTTCGATCTTGAATCCATGATAGGCCTTGCGGAAGTTATCCGCCTTTTTCAGGATGGTGATCCACGAAAGCCCAGCCTGATTGATCTCAAGGATCAGGCGCTCGAAGAGTTCATCGTCATCCCGGAGGGGAAAGCCGTACTGAGTGTCGTGATAGGCCCGGTTGAAGGTGTCTTCGGGGTGGGAGTTACAGTAGTCACAATAAGTGGTCATAGCTCTATTTTACTATTTCCAGCGCCGGGCAACCCGAAATCTGCATTTCCTGACACCAAGTATGTAAGCACAGCTATCCCTCCACACATTATGTTTGTTCAAAAATCTTATGACACTCAACCTGCCCCTGATGGATATAATAAGAAATTATTCCCCAATGCCTGATTCGCCCCAACACCTGCCTGAAAACATCGCCTTCATAGAACAGGTCCTCAATGCCTTCGATGAGCCTTTCTATGTCATTCGTGCCGCCGATTTTCAGATCGTGTTCGCAAATCATGCCGCCCGCAAAATGGGCCTGCAGCAAGCGCAGACCTGCCATGCCCTCGTTCATCACAAAGATCAGCCTTGTAGCGGAGCCGATCAGCCCTGCCCATTGATGCAGGTCATTCAGGAACGCAAACCGTTCACCGTCGAGCACCTGCACTACAAACCCGACGGGTCAGCCTATTATGCAGAGGTACACGGTTACCCACTGTTCAATGAAAAGGGTGAAGTGGAATTCATGGCGGAGTATTCCGTCAATATCACTGCCCGAAAGCAGGTGGAGAACCAGCTGCGCCAGTTACAGCGTGCCATGGAGTTCAGCGCCAACGGCGTGGTTATTACCAGTAAAAAGGGCATTATCGAGTATGTCAACCCGGCCTTTACACGCATCACCGGCTACCAACCGGAGGAAGTCATCGGGCAGAACCCCCGGTTTCTGAAATCGGGCGAGCATTCCCAGGAATTTTATGCCAACCTATGGAAAACTATCCAGCAGGGGGAAGTATGGCGCGGTGAGATGACCAACCGCAAAAAGGATGGATCGTTATACTGGGAATATCAAACCATTACGCCAGTGAAGGACGAGAACGGGGCCATCACACACTTTGTCGCCATCAAGGAAAACGTCACAGAACGGAAACAAGCCGAGCAGGAACTGGAACGCCTCGCCATGACCGACCCGTTGACTGGTCTGGCCAACCGACGCACCTTCTTCGACCAGGCCAGGGAATATTTCAGCTTTGCGCCGCATCCCATCGGCCAGCTATCGGTCTTCATGTTGGATATCGACCAGTTCAAGAGTGTGAATGACCAGCATGGTCACGCCGCCGGAGATGAGGTCTTGCAGGAGATCGCCATCCGCTTGAACCGCAACCTGAGGCCGGGCGACCTAATCGGGCGGTATGGAGGCGAAGAATTTTCCATTCTTCTGCCGCGCACCGAATCCTCGACCGCGCTTCAGATCGCGGAACGTCTGCGGCTGGCGGTGTCCAGTTCTCCCATTGAAACCCAGCAGGGAGCCGTATCGATCACGGTAAGCATTGGCATCTGCCGTGCGGGAGACAACACTTCCTCACTTGATGACCTCCTGCACTGTGCAGACGAAGCCTTATACGAGGCCAAGCGAACGGGACGAAACCGCTGTGTCTCTTATACAAACAAAAGCTGAAAAATCATTCACTTCAAGCACATACAAAATGCTCCCGACATTGGGAGCATTTTGTATGCTTATCATGCAATGATGGCAAGTGGACATCGATGGAAGCCAGTCCCTTGCTGCTCTTGGGCTGATATTTTTCATAGGATCACTTCCATCACTGGCAGGATGCGTGGCTGACCATCCACCTCGCCATGATGTTCGCCGATCTTTCGCGCGCCCATCCGTTCATAAAAGCTTTCAGCATTAGGATCAGCTTCGATCGTCAGGATGGAAGCGCCTTGTTGCCTGCTTTGCCCCAGGGCATGTTCAAATAACTGTCTGCCCAGGCCCATCCCCATGAATTCCGGCAGCACCCAAAGGTTATCCAGCCACAAGCCTTCGGTGGTTTCACCCAGGGAATAATAAGCAACGGGGTTGCCGTCCAAAACAAGCATCCATGTTTCGTGCGTGGAAATATATTCCGGTGAGATGGTCAATGCCGGGAGCCAGAGCTGCATCCATGTTTCGGGATAGTTCCAATGGCGTTTGGCAGCGATGGTGATCTCCGTTAGAAACTGGGAATGTTCGGGGAGCGCGCGGGTGATGATCGGGTTCATTTGAAGGCAGCCGCCTGTTTGACTACGTCATCGAAGTGAAGCTGGTCGTGATAAATGCCAATGCGCAGGGTAACGATGAGATTGCACCAGCCGAACAAGGGATCAAAAAGATACAGGTTGCCCAATACATCTTCATCCTTGCCTTCGTAGAATCGGCGAATATCCGCGTGCAAATTCCTGACTTCAGATTTAAGCTTCTCCAGTGAAACCGGCTTGCGCGGGTTGAAGCGCGGAGTCCACATGAAGCCCACCCACTGCGGGAACTTCGGGCTGCGATATAGGTCTTCGATCTCGGCCTTATATGGGCGGCTTCTCTGCCAGCGACCATACCAGCCCAGACCATTCCACATAAATTTGACAATGGGGTAGGAAGAGGCCATGAGTAAATAATTATGGTCGAGGATTTCGCCGATGCTCCATTCGCCCGGAGCAGGCCGCTGCCAGAGTTGAGCATCCGTGATTTCATCCAGCAGGGAGAAAACCGCCTCGCGCTGGGTGTCCATTAAATCAAGGTAGGTTTTGATTGTTTGACTCATTTCCACGATCTCCGATAACGACTATCCATTCTACCTTTGATTCCCATCCAGATAAACTATCGCGTTTCGGCTGATATTTTGAACAATCCGCCCATGTATAATCCAGGGAGCCTCAACGATCCCATAAAGGATGAAAGACAGTATCCCCAAAAAATCATGATCCTTTTAACAGATGACAGCCCCGCTACTTGTTCGTACCCCAAACATCGCCCAAGCGGACGGGACATCCATGCTGTTTTGGGTGATGTTTGTTTCAGCGTAAAGGATGTTATTCGAGATGAAGCCTTACAAAAAATTGCCATCTTCCTACGGCATCTTCCAAATCAACACCGTTCCATCCGACGAACTGGATGCGAGCATTGTGGAATCGTCAGACCAGCTCAACCCACTTACCTGATCGGCATGACCTTCAAGAGATGCAACTGGCTGGTTCGTTAACATATCCCATAAGACGATGCGCCCGCTATTTGTACCGGAAACAGACCAGCGTCCATTTGGAGAAAGCACTTGTGTACTCCCAATTCCATATATTGGAAGCAAATCTGTAGGCTGGGGTTCGAGAGAGCGGCTTATAACTTCCCCAGTGATGGGATCCCAGCGAACAATATGGGTGCCATCATAGGTGAGCAGTTCAGGCCCATCCCATTTTGGATAGGAAGAGAAAGAGCCGATGAATCCGAATCCGTCCAATGAAAACAGTTCTTTATTTGATGCAAGGTCAACAGCATGAAGGCTTCCATCCATCGAAACCAATCCAGCAAGCGTTTTGCCATCGGGCATCCAGCCAAAACCAGGCAGGGGTTGATATTCTGAAATATTGTAGATTTGCTGGCCTGAATTCACATCCCAAACAATAACTTCGTGAGAGTTCCCACTTGATAGTTGTTTGCCATCCGGCGACCAGGCAATTTCTTTAAGTGGAATATCCTGCCTGTTGCCATTCAGCAGTTTGACAATTTTGCCTGTCAAGCCATCCATGACAGCAATATCCAACCCATTGGCAAGAGCAAACAGATTTTCAGTGGGAGACGGAACTATATCTGAACCGAAACTATATTTAGGTGGATAAGGTGTATACCCGGTCAATGGTTGAAATGTTTCCACATCATACGCCTGCACGTAACCGTTGCCGGGAGTAACGTATATATATTGACCGTTTTTCGACCAGACTGCGCGCACAATATCCGGCGCGATATTATTACACTTCACTTCCTGAACGGTATGTAATAATACGCCGTTATTTGCATCCCACACGCGTACATCCTGACAGCCCGCGCCGGTAAGCAGTTTCGTCCCATCTGGCGACCAATCAGGCTGACCGCTTTCTTCCGTTGTAATGTGGTAAAGCGTTTTACCGGTGTCGGTGTTCACTACTAAAACGCCGCCATTCTCCCAACCAATTGCTAGGTGTTTACCATCCAGCGAAAAATCCAACTTGCGCCATTGATAAGCATTCAACGGAAGAAACCAGATTTCATGTTGTGTTTTGGTTTCATATACATAAACTCCTAGCGATGTATTCACAGCCAACAATTTACCATCCATGGAAAGCGCCACTGACGAGACCCAGCCTTTGCCCAGGCGGGTGATGGGAGTCATTGTCGTCAGCGAAACCGGTTGTGAGGGCGTGATAGATTCGGGCGTTATGTCAACTTGCTGGTTGCCTGCGCCGATTTGAATCAAAAACCCATAGGATGCGTCACCCCAACCCTGCCATGATGCATCAATCCGGATAATATAGAGTCCATCTTCGTTACCTATTTCCCCTTCTTGAAAAGGATACTCTATTTTGATTTTCGGGGGCAACCCTGCCCCCCACCACATTTCAGCCGAATTCCATTTCCACAAACGATGGAAATCGTCCGTCCCTTGAAGTTCCTGTCCCTGTTTAATTGGCATGACTAACATCGTTACCTTATCCGGCGCAAGTTCAGTTTTAAATTGAATTTGCGCATTGGCTGGGAAATCAGTCAATACCAATCCATCACGTGGAGTGGAAATGCCTGCCACGTCATAGCACGTGTTGACTCCTGCGCTTGTCCAGCAATAGGAGCCAAGACCTGCCTCCTGCGTCTGTCCATTAACCTCAAGCGTGGCAACAGGGGGCAATCCGGGGTTAAGTAGAAGCGGAGTTACAGTTACATTTTCGGTTGAAATTTCAGTGGGAAGTGGAGTTACTGGCCCACACGCGCTCAGCAAGATTAAT
>JAEURI010000061.1 GCA_016789225.1 Anaerolineales bacterium | reverse complement strand
AGCCACCACTTTCTTTTCTGGCATGGCTGAAATCAAAGCCCGTAATGCTTTGTTTACCTGTTCTGCTGAAGTAAAAACCTTTGCAACATCTGGCTCGATCATGACGATCAAAGGTTCGTCCTTCATGCGTGCGGCAAAACGGTTCGGCTTCGCTTTTTTGTAGTCAAAGCGATATTCAGGTGCCATGTCTTGAACTTTACGGGGTTTGGTTGTGGGCGTTTTCTTCATAATCTTTTATTTCCTGCCGCGTTGCTGGGCGGGCGCTGATAATTCGGACAATATCCTGCAATCTTTCCACAAAGCAGACCAAAAGCATCCGCCGCAAAGCGGACATTCCGATGATAATCTCGCGGTGTTCTTTTTCGGAGTGAGCTTCGTCGTCGAAGATAAATGCGAGTGGGTCTTTAAAAACGGTCACAGCCTCATCGAAACTGACATCATGTTTCTGAATATTATTTTCGGCTTTAGTGGGATCCCACTCGAATCTCATATTGATATTTTACCCCGATTCTTTTTCAAAGCGTCTTCCCCTTCGCCCGTGGACGGCGTCGATTCATTTGAAGTTCTTCCTGTTCCTTGGCAGGATAAAACGACAATGCCTTTTCGAGCAATGCTTTCAACTCATTCAAGAATGGGTAACGCGGATTGAATTCATAGGGTCGAGTCCGCCCAATGGAGCGGCTGACAAGAACCCCACCTTTTTCGAACTTGTCCAATTGCATTTGGATGGGCTTCAGGTCGGTGTTGTAAAAGCTGGCGATCTCGCGGGCATAGCCTTCTTCACGCGTGTAGAGGTATAACAAAACTCGCTCCGCATTTTTAGAACCTAGTAGCACTTCGATCATAGGAATTCCTTTTGACGTCTATTTTACGTTATATGACTTTTAATTGACGTCATTTTACCATAGCGGAAGATTCTCGACAGGAGAAGGTGTTACGCGAGATGGGGCTGAGGATTGCCGTTTTAGGGACTTGGGAATGATGAGGTTGGGAGAGACTTGTCCGCGCTGGTAGGGAAGATTAGAGAGTTGTTCCTCTTCTGAACTTTTCGTGGCAGCAGGTTATTCAAGGAGGCATTGTCGATTTTTATTGTTATGAGGCGGGCGGGATACTTTCAGGTAAGATTAACCCAATCGTCCCTCCCTATTTTTGGAGACACCATGAAAACCAAGCAAGAGATCGTATCCAACTGGCTGCCCCGTTATACAGATACTCCCCTAAACGAGTTCGGCAAATATATTTTGCTGGTCAACTTCGAAGACTATCTGACCATGTTCTCCAAATGGTTCAACGCCCCCATCCGCGGGAAGGAAAAACCCATGCCCAACGTCACTGCCGGGGGAGTCACCCTGGTCAACTTTGGAATGGGAAGCCCCAATGCCGCCACCATCATGGACCTGTTGGGGGCTGTGAAACCCAAAGCCTGCCTCTTCCTCGGGAAGTGCGGCGGACTCAAGAGGAAAAGCAAGGTCGGCGATCTGATTCTGCCCATCGCTGCCATCCGCGGGGAAGGGACATCCAACGATTATTATCCGCCCGAAGTCCCTGCCCTGCCCGCCTTCAACCTGCAAAAGGCCATCTCGACGACGATCCGCGAGCATCAACGGGACTATTGGACTGGTACGGTTTACACAACCAATCGCCGCGTCTGGGAGCATGACGATAAATTCAAAGCCTACCTGCGCCAGGTCCGCGCCATGGCAATTGACATGGAAACCGCCACCCTCTTCACCGCCGGTTTTTATAATGAGATTCCCACAGGAGCGCTGTTATTGGTCTCTGACCAGCCCATGACGCCCAGCGGTATCAAGACCTCTGTAAGCGATAAAAAAGTCACGCAGAAATATCTGGACATGCACCTGCGTATCGGCATCGATTCGCTCAAACAATTGATCAATAATGGGGAGACGGTCAAACACTTACGGTTCTAATTCGCATGAAAACTCCCGCGGCCGCGGGAGTTTGTTTTACGCCGAAATAACTTTGCGACGATATTGCTTCAACACATCCCAGCCCGCCAGCCTGCGGTTGGCTTCGTCATAAACGCGCCATTTGAGGCATTTCAAACTGGAGAGGAGAGTTAGGGGTTTTACGTGAAAAATGGGATTCTCTTTATAGGCTTTTGGCAGGTTGTAATTGGGGATCTTCGAGCCCAGGTGATGGATGTGATGAAAACCGATGTTTCCGCTGAACCACTGCAGCAGAGCGGGAAGTTTATAGAAGGAACTGCCCTGCATGCTGGCTTTGAAATAATCCCATTGGCTGTGACGTTCCCAGTACACACCTTCGTAATTGTGCTGAACGTAAAATAGCCACACACCTGCATTGGTTCCGAAGAACAGGACAAGCAGTTGTGTAATGAGATAATTCCTCCAGCCGAAGGTCAATCCCATTACGGTGACGATTACCGCCAGCACAAGGTTGGTCCACCAGACGCTGGCGATCTCGCGTCTGCCTTTTGCCGGAGGGATACGCTCGCCAAATACGAAGACGAGGGTTGGCCCGACCAACAGCATGGCGAAAGGATTGCGTAACACACGATACCCGACCTTCTTCCACCACGGCGAGTCGAGATATTCCTGCACGGTCATCGTGTACACGTCGCCCACCCCGCGCCGGTCCAAGTCGCCGCTGGTGGCGTGATGGATGGCATGCTCATGCTTCCAGCGGTAATACGGCGTAAAGGCGAGAAGTCCCGTGAAAATCCCCACCACATCGTTGGCACGTTGCGACTTGAAGAACGAGCCATGTCCGCAATCGTGGAAGATGATAAAGGCCCGCACCATGAATCCAGCCGTGAGTATGGAAAGGGGCAGGGTCAGCCAAAGTGATACATCCACGCTGCGCATCGACAGGTAGAACAATGCGAAGAATGGAATCAAAGTATTGATTAGTTGCCAGAGGCTCTTGCGCAGATCGGGTTTGGCGTAAGCAGAGACGATATTCTGCCAGGAGACTTTCCCCTCCAAGCTAGGCATAGCATTCATTGGTACTCCTTACAATATCATTGTACAACGATTTGTATGGAGCCGAATTAATTCCATAATATGTCATCCTGAGCGCAGGATCTCTACGCCCGGAGTAAGAGCCCCCTCACATCGTCCCGGCACATGTGTTCTGTCTTGTTCGTAAGCATTGCGGAAAATAACAGAGCAAGCCTACTTCACCTTTGCGGGGAACCAGCGTAGCAGGGCCTTGTAACGGAAGAGGACGGCAATGGCTACAAGGAAACCGCCGGAAATAAATAAGACAAAGGGCAGAAATGCAAACAGGGTTTCGGGAACAATGCCATACTGCTTGAAAATGGTGTCCAGGCTATCCCCAAGCAGGCCCTGTCCGTAAAACAGGAGCAGCACGGCGGTCAGACCCAGCAGCAGGGTGCCGGGCGAGGCGAACCATCCGCGCCGCTCGCTGAGGGATTGAACCATGAAATAGATCAGCCAGCCGGAAAGCGCCATACAGAGCATGTGAAGAAAAAGCACTCGTAACACATTTGTGGATTCATAGTACGCAACCAGCCGGACGTTAAGACCCGTCAATTCCAGCATGTATGAGATGAAGGAGCCAAAGTCCACCATGCCCATGATGATCAGGAAATCCACCAGGACGAGGACAACGTTGGGCATGGAGGCCTGTCTGCTGCTGGTGGGGCGCACCCCCAGGGCTGCCAGCATTTTCACGGGTTGGGGCAATAGCTTGGCAATGGCTTCCAGGTTGCGCACCCCTTTGCGAAAGTCGATCCACTGCACCTTGGATAACTTCTCCGGAAGTTTGGTTCTTTGGATAAGGATGGGATACACCACCTGTTTTTCAGGATCAGCCCCAGTGTCCGACTTGAAGCGGGAGAGCAATACCAGCACTTCATCAGCAGATGTCAGTTCCTCTGCCGGGCTGTGACCATACTTCCTTAATTCCGCGGCCAGTTCGTTTGCGATGCGGGCATCCTGCGGGGCATATTCAATATAATAGTGAACCGGTTCAGGTTGAGAGATGTTGGGGCGGTAGATATTGGCGAACTTCGGCACGCTCGCCTCGGGCATGCCCCAGCGCTGCATCGCTGGAGAGCGCAGGATGAACAATTGAAGGATCGAGATCAATGGGATCAAATACACCTGAAGGAAGAGGGCCAGCAGAACAAAGTTGTAGAGAGAATACACATTGTTGTAATCGAAATCGGCATCTCCATTGACGATGCCAAGTTCAAGCGATAACCCGAAGGTGAAAAAGAGCGCGATGGGAAGAGTCCAAAGAGCGGTCTGCACTTGGGATAGGTTGAAATCCCGTTTGAAGATGCGTACGGGCAGAGGCACCAACACCCAGGGGATCAGAAACGTCCAGAAGGCAAACAGGGAATAAAGAGAGGTGATGAGGCTGATCCCCGCCGCGAGCCAAACCATCGCTGGAGCTTTGAAACCGGATTGCGGCGCGCGTCCTTCCATCGCAGCCGGAGCCTCAATGCGCCGAAGCAGTTTCTTCAAGGCGGGGCCGTAACCGCCTCGGAAGTCCACCCATTCGAGTCCGGCCAGTTCCGGCGGCAGGGGCACAGCCTGAAAGATCAACAGGATAATGCGCTTGTTATGTTCGAGAAAATAACGCCATTCCACTTCCACACTGCGCGATGAAATGGATTCAGGCGAGACCACCAGCAGAAGTAATTCCGCCTCTTCGAGCCCGCTATGGATCTGTTCCAGCCAGGGGCGTCCTGGGATCAAACTGCGATAATCCAGCCAGACTTTAAATTCCTGCTTTTCCAATCGATGTGCGAGATCATCCACGAACCCAATGCATTGACGCGAGTAACTGATAAAGGTGTTTGGCTTCATGAAGATCTCCCGTGATGAAAGAGCATATCTCAAATTATACGCAATAACAAAAACATAATTCCCCCGAATTTAATTGGGGATGTGGACGAGCGCGGAAGAGACTCTAAACGTCCACGCCCCATTTGCTCTTTAAAAACTCACCCTCGAATTCTTGGTTTCGGAGTGAGGCATGCTTTATCATCTATTGCTTCATCAAATAATATCCAACTCCCAGCCATGCCAGCCCGAACAAGATCCCGCCGCCAAAAGCACTCAGGAACACGGAAAGCGGAAAACCAAAAATAAGTGCCAGTCCGCCCCAGAGGGGAAGAGATTTTGAACGCAGAGTCGTAATTCCGAGGACGATATATCCGATCAACGACAATAGCATACCGCCAAGGAAGACCGGTCCCAATGAGTTTTGCCCTGCAAAGAGGGTTGCCATTGCGCTGATCGTTATCAGCCCCGTGCCGATGATCGCAAGCCAGAAGCCGACCATTCCTGCCTTGCCGTAACGACTCTGCGCGAAGGTATGCAGCCCCATCAGGGCCGCAATGGTGGCTGCTAACGCAACAATGAACACGACTTCAAGAATGTAATCGGATGTTCCAGAGAACACTTCTGTTTGAGGTTTGATCAACCCCATGATGGCCTGGACGATGTAACCGAGTCCCGCCACGATTCCCGCAATACCGCCGTTTCGAATTGATATTTTCATGATGCACCTCCTCGGTTATTTTACAACTGTGAATTTTAATTTTCAAGTCTGCTGGGCATGGCCATCATGGCAGTATGATATGCTCACCTTTAAGGCTTGCATATTCATTTTCCCTAAACTGTTGTAATATATTCCGCACGAAAAACTTTAAAACCCGCCATGCATACAGGAAATCGTAATGAGCCGTTTACTTACAAATGATCCATCTCAAACTCCGGAGACCAAAGCCGGTCCGCTCGATGCCCTATCCGGGTGGATCGGAAAACCGGTAACCCTCTTCATCATCTTTCTGGCCACCATCGGGATCGGAATGTTCCTCTCTGCCAGATTGAATCCCCCAGCAGAAACTCAACCGCCCGCCGCAGACTCGACCCCAACTGCGACTCCCGCCTCTCTCCCCGCCGAGAGCGGAGCAGTCACCCCAACCCTTCCCGCCCCGAAAACGAAGACTCCCACCCCCGCGCCGACAAACACCCCGCGCTTTACCGCAACGCCAACATCCACGCCCATCGTATATAAACTTTTGAATGGCAGCTTGATCGCCAATCAAACCGCATGCCGGGCTGGCCCGGGTAACCTGTATCTTTATCAAACCAGCCTTCTGCGCAGAATCAAAATGCAAGTCCTCGGGCGCGACCTTGATTCAGACTGGGCCTATGTGCAGGCAGAAGGCCTCGACGCGCCTTGCTGGGTGGACCTCCGTTCCCTTCGCATGGACGGCCTGCCCGCGGACCTTGAGCCGGTGTATCCTCAAAAAGCATCTTTGCCGCTTTCAGAGCTTGGCCCCGCTCCGCAGAACATCAACGCCTCTCGCATCGACGAAGGTACCCGGATCACGATTTATTGGGACGAATATCTCCTGCCTGATAGTGACCGTGAAAGCCTGCAAAGTCCGCGCTATTTGGCGGAATTGTGGTTATGCAAGGAAGGCGAGTTGACCTTTACGATCTTGTTCTTGAATCAGCCCAATTTGCTTGTCACAGATGAAGAGGGTTGTTCCCAGCCATCAAGCGGCGTGGTGTATCTCGCTGCGAAAGACGGCTATGCTGGGCCTGCCGAGATTCCCTGGCCATAAGAGCCTGTGTACGGCCAAGTTCACTTTGCCCAGTGGTTGGTGACAAGCTGAAGCTTGTGGTACAGCCAAGTTCACTTTGACCTGTGGTTGGTGACAAGCATTACTTGCACCCCACGGATTCTTTTTCAATAGGCAACCCAAAGGCTTCATAGACGGGCACGCCGTCCCATTCAGGTGGGATAGGCAGGCCCAAGGCGAAGGCTGCCGTGGCGGCAGTATCTGTAGTAGTGACGTTGGAATTCAATGAGGCCGGTTTTATGCCTGCGCCGAAAGCGATCCAGGGAATGGTCATATCTTCGGGCAGGCTGTAACCGTGGGTGGTGCCGTGACCGCCATGGTCGGCGGTGATGATGAAGAGAGTCTCTTCGCGCAGGCCGCGTGCATCCAGTTCTGCGACCAGTTGTTCCACGGCCTGGTCGGCGCGGAAGATGACGCTCAATTGCTCGCCGGAGAGCCAGCCGTATTCATGTCCCATCCAATCTGGCGTGGGGAAGTGGATGAACATCAGTCTGAAATCGGCGGGGAAGTTTTCGATGAGGGTCTTGGTGATGACCAGATCGCGGTCGTTGATGAATTGAAAGACATCTGTGCTCGCAGGTTCAGTGACCTGGCGTAATTTTTCCTTACCTACGAACATGGCGGTTTGCATGCCAGCGTTGTGGGCGATGTCGAAGAGGTCGGTCACCTGGGCATAGCCGTTTTCGGGGATGTAGTCGTTCCAGTCCACTTTATGTTTGGCGGGGCATTGTCCGCTGAGCATGGAGGTGTGCGATACAAGCGTGACACTGGGGTAGACCGTTTGCGCTGTAAGGGAGTAGGCTGCGTTTTGCATCAACGATGTGACGAAGGGCATGGGTGCGAGGGGAATGGCATCGGGGCGGAGACCGTCGATGGATAGGATCAGCACCCGGCGAGCGAGAGGCGCAGGAGTCGGGGGGAGGGTCGCTTCGAGAGTGGGAGTCGCCGTGGGTGTGAAGGTGGCCGTAGGAGGCTGAGTCGGGGTTTCCGTAGGAAGGGTGGGCGGAATTTGCGACTGGCACGCGAGAATGGAGATGCATAAAATGATAAAAAACCTGTATTGTGACATTTGTCCATTATATATTTTTTCCCTCGTAGTAAGATTATAAATATGGAAACCATAACCCAGAAAACAATTCATGAAGAGATCTTTCATCATAATCATACCGACCCGCACAAGCGCGGCTCGGGACTTTCGGACTTTATCCTGGGGGCGCAGGATGGATTGGTGAATGTGTTGGGAGTGGTGCTGGGGATCGCCGCCGCAACCAACGACGCGCGTGTGGTGCTGGTGGCTGGGCTTGCCACGACCTTTGCTGAATCGATCTCGATGGGCGCGGTGGCGTATACGACCACGCTCGCCGACGCCGATTTGTATCAGAGCGAGCGTGAGCGCGAATACCGTCACATCAAAGAGGCGCCGACTCTTGAGATCAAAGAGATCCGCGATATTTATGAAAATAAGGGGTTCAAGGGGGATTTGCTTGACCGCATCGTGGAGACGATCACGGCGAATAAGGATGTGTGGGTGGCGGTGATGATGGCGGAGGAACATCAGCTTTCGCCAGTGGACCGCCGTTCGGCGATGAAAGCCGCCTGGGTGGTGGGTCTTTCTGCCATTATCGGTTCGCTTGTGCCGATCGCGCCGTTCTTGTTCTTTTCGGTCTCCGTCAGTATGTGGATGTCGGTGCTGGTGACGGCGCTGGTTTTGTTCGCGATCGGTTTTTATAAGGCGCGTATGACGGTGGGACACCCCATGCGCAGCGGTACGGACATGATGTTGATCGGGACGATCAGCGCGATGGCTGGTTATCTGG
>JAEURI010000051.1 GCA_016789225.1 Anaerolineales bacterium | reverse complement strand
TTTATATTCAGGCAAACCGGACAGGGGCACACCTGCACTGCACCAAACGCAGTGCGGTGCAAGTGAGCCCTATCCCTATGGGATTTCCACCCCCGCCAATTTTTCAATGACTCCCACCACCGCGGAGTTATCCAACTCGCCCATGCCGAGGTTGATCATCTGTTGGAAGAATTTTGTGTGCTCTTCCGCCGATGAGATGGGAATGTCGTATTCCTTGGCCGTGTCCAACACGATGCCCATGTCCTTCAATTGCATGTGTGCCTTGAAACCGGGGTTGCGATTGCCGTCGAACAGACGCGGCGGCTTGACGTCGAGACTCCAGCACTGGGCTGCGCCGCCTTTGATGGCGTCCACCACTTTCTTTGGGTCGACTCCCGCCTTCTTCGAAAAGACCAACAATTCGCCCATCGCCACCATTTGCGCCGCCACCATGATCTGATTGGCCGCCTTTGCCACCTGACCGGCTCCTGCCTCGCCGACGTGCGTCACAGTCTTGCCCATGGCTTGAAAAACAGGCATCACTTTTTCCAGCGCTTCGGCCTCGCCGCCGACCATGATGGTCAGTGTGCCATTCTTCGCACCGATGTCACCGCCAGAGACGGGCGCATCGAGAGCGAGGATTCCCTTTTCTTTTAACTTCGCCGCGATCAAACGAGCCGACGCCGGTTTGATGGTCGAGTTATCCACCATGATCGTGCCGGGGCGTGCGCCCGCGAGGATACCATTGACTGCGTCCAGTGCCACTTTTTCAACATCGGGCGAGTCGGGCAGGTTGGTGAAAACCACATCCACTTGTTCGGCAACTTCTTTGGGTGAGTTTGCGGCGGTTGCCCCTTCTGCCACCAATTCGTCCACTGCGGCGCGTGAACGGTTATGAACCACGACAGAAAACCCCGCCTTCAAAATATTCCGCGCAATGGATTTACCCATCAACCCCAAACCGATATAACCAACTCGTAACATGAAGAGACTCCTGTAGGGCAAGATTTCATCCTGCCAGTGTAATAATGTGATTATAACGGAGAGAATCATCCGCGAAATTACGCTGATCTTTGCTAAAGGCTTCGCGGACATTCGTGAAGATTGGCGGATAAGCCCAAAGCAAAAAGCCTGCTCCTTTGCAGAAGCAGGCTTCGGGTCCGATAGGAGGCGCTTACTTGATAAAGTAGGTGATGTTCACCGTCACACTGATCGCCAGTTGACCCGGCTGGATCGGCACCGCGCTTTCAACCGCTGCGCCACCGCCGCCGCCCTTGCCCTCAAAATAAGGGGTGGGGCTGCTTTCGAAATAGTTGATGCTCTGGATCTCGGCGAGGGCCACACCGGAGGCATCCGCCAATTCCTGGGCTTCCACCTTGGCATCTTCCACGGCCTTGTTGCGGGCTTCCTTGTTGGCTTCGGTCTTGTCTTCCACATCGAACTGGATGCTGTAGATGCTGTTCGCACCAGCAGCAACGGCCGCGTCGAGCAGGTCGCCCAGTTTTTCGAGGTCGCGCACGGTCACATTGACGGTGTTATCCACGACATACATCGTGCCGGTCACCTGACCGGAGGGGTCATACTGTGGGTTCGACCAGATGCTGAAGTTTGTGGTGCGAATATCCTTCGCGTCCACGCCAAACTCTTTGATGGCGGCAATGACTGCATTGGTCTGTTCTTTGTTGACCTCCACCGATTGGGCGGCATTCTCACGCTGGGTGTTCACGCCGATATTGATGTAAACAATGTCTGGCGTGAGGTAGACGATACCGACACCGCTCACGTTCAGGGTTCGCACCGCTTCGGGTGCCGCCTGGTTGACGGTGGTCGGCCCACAGGCGCTCACCGCAAGGGCCAAAATTGCCAAAATGGCAAAAGCAAAATATTTTGTACGCATGATGTTCTCCTTTAAATTGATTATGCACCCATATGACGCCGGTATTTCCTAAAAGTTCCCAGGTTGGAACTTGAATTTTGACCCAATACAGGCTAGAATTGCACAAATGTTCTACAAAGCATAGGTTGCCATGCCGATCAACTATCAGGAAATCTACACCCAGATCAAGCAGGTGGGTTTGGGCGCCAAGGAAAGACGGAAGAAGAAAGAGGAAGCGCAGGACCTGGCTCAGACCCTGCTCGATACCTATTCTTCTCAACTGGACTTCCTGCGCTCCAAAGTGGATGCCGCCAAAGCAGCGGATGCCAATATTCGCTGTGCCGTGCCATTGGACGAAGCCCTCGCCTCTTCCTACCCGATGCCTGATTCTGTGACCCAGTCCACGCTCATCGCCGCTGACGGTTCTCAAGCCATCGCGGACCGTCACAGCCCGGTGCAGTTCTGTGTCATCAACGTGGGGGCGATTTCGCTAAAGCCAAATTCTGGCGAAACTCCAGCCGTAGAAGTAGAAAGTGAGCTTTTCTTCGGCGACGCCATCGAAGAGAACGGACTCACCACCGACGGTGGCGTAGCTCTGCGTCGTGACCTTGCAGAGCGCAGTGTCA